>JBEVDF010000111.1:0-20550 GCA_040514145.1 Aeromicrobium sp. | reverse complement strand
CGCTCGGCGGCCTCGAACGTGCGGATGAACTCGCGGCCGATGATCTTGCGCTTCTGCTCGGGGTCGGTGACGCCCTCGAGGAAGCCCAGGAACTGGTCCTTCGCGTCGACGACCTTCAGGTCGACACCGGTCGCGGCGACGTAGTCCTGCCGGACCTGCTCGGCCTCGCCCTGGCGCAGCAGGCCGTGGTCGACGAAGACGGCGGTCAGCTGGTCGCCGATCGCCTTCTGCACGAGCGCGGTCGAGACGGCCGAGTCGACGCCGCCGGAGAGCGCGGAGATGACGCGCGCGTCGCCGACCTGCTGGCGGATGAGCTCGACCTGCTCCTCGACGATGTTGGCGCTGGTCCACGTGGGCGAGCAGCCGGCGATGTCGAACAGGAAGTGCTCGAGGATCTTCTGGCCGAACTCCGAGTGCATGACCTCGGGGTGCCACTGCACGCCCGCGAGCCGGCGGTCGGTGTTCTCGAAGGCCGCGACGGTGGCGCGGTCGCTCTTGGCGCTGAGGGTGAAGCCCTCGGGCTGGCGCACGACCTCGTCGCCGTGCGACATCCAGCTGACGAGGCTCTCGGGCATGCCCTTGAGCAGCGTGCCCGGCTCGAGCACCGAGACCTTGGTGCGGCCGTACTCGCGCTGACCCGTGTGCGCGACCTCGCCGCCGAGCGCCTTGGCCATCGCCATGAATCCGTAGCAGATGCCGAAGACGGCGGTGCCCGAGTCGACCAGGCCGAGGGGCAGCTGGGGCGCACCCTCCTCGTAGACCGACGACGGTCCGCCGGAGAGGATCACGGCCTTCGGGTTCTTCGCCAGGATCTCCTCGGACGTCGCGGTGTGCGGCATGATCTCGGAGAAGACCCTGGCCTCACGGACGCGGCGGGCGATCAACTGGGCGTACTGGGCGCCGAAGTCGACGACGATGACGGTGTCGTGGTTGGTCTCGGCTACGGATTCAGGGGTCTCGGGGGCCACACACCAATCGTAGAGCCGTCCGCCGACCCCGCCGCGAGCGGTGCTGCCACCGCTCTGGCGGGGTCAGACCTGCTCGCGGATCTCGCCGACGAGCTCCTCCAGGACGTCCTCGAGCATGACCACGCCGATGACGACGCCGCTCGCGTCGGCGACGCGGGCCATGTGCGAGCCCTTGGACTGCATCGCGCGCAGCGCGTCGTAGAGGCCGCTGCCGACCGCCACCGTGGACAGCGGCCGGAGCCACTTGTCCGCGATCGGGCGCACGCGCGAGGCGTCATCGGTCTCCAGCACGTCCTTGATGTGCAGGTAGCCCGTGAGCTCGCCGTCGTCCTTGGCCACCGGGAACCGTGAGTAGCCGGTGCGGGCGCACGCCTCCTCGACGTCGACCGGGGTCGATCCCGGTGCGATCGTGACGAGGCCGTCGCGCGGCAGCAGCACCTGGGCGACGGTGCCCTCGTGGAAGTCCAGCGCGCCGCTGACGAGGCCGTACTCGTCCTCGTCCAGCAGGCCCTCACGGCGTGACTCCTCCACCAGCCCGGCGACCTCGTCGTGGGTGAAGGTCGAGGCGACCTCGTCCTTGGGCTCGATGCCCACGACGCGCACCGCCGCGTTGGCGATCGCGTTGAGCGCCACCACGAGCGGCTTCAGGACCGCGACCACCGCGAGCATGAAGGGCCCGAGGAGCAGCGCGGCACGGTCGGGCGCGGCCAGCGCGATGTTCTTCGGCACCATCTCGCCGTAGACCACGTGCAGGAACACCACGAGCGTGAGGGCGATCGCGAACGAGATCGGATGCACGAAGCCGTGCGGCACGCCGAGGTACTCGAAGAGGGGCTCGAGCAGGTGGGCGATCGCGGGCTCGCTGATGGCACCGAGGCCCAGTGAGCAGATCGTGATGCCCAGCTGCGCCGCGGCCATCGCGAGCGTGACGTTCTCCATCGCCTTGAGCGCCAGCTTCGCCGAGCGCTTGCCGGCCTGGGCCTCGGGCTCGAGCTGGGTGCGACGGGCCGAGATCAGGGCGAACTCGGCCGCCACGAACAGGGCGTTGAGGATCAGCAGCAGCAGGGTGAGTGCCAGTGCGGGCCATCCGCTCATCGGCCGGCCTCCTCGGTGGAGGAGTCGACCGTGAGCGCGATGCGATCGATCCGCCGGCCCTCCAGTCGCTCGACGGTCAGGTGGACCGTCAGCGGCTCCGCGTCGTCATCGTCGTTCTCGGGCGTGGAGTCGACCGTGAGGGTCACGACGTCACCGCGCACGGCGAGCCGGCCGAGCCGCTCCAGCACGAGACCCGCGATCGTCTCGTAGTCCTCGCTCTCGGGCAGCTTCACGCCGGTCTGCTCGAACACCTCGTCGGGCCGCAGCAGGCCCGAGAGCGACCACGTGCCGTCGCGGCGGTGGCGGCTGCGCTCGGAGAGGCGGTCGTGCTCGTCGGCGATGTCGCCCACGATCTCCTCGACCAGGTCCTCCAGCGTGACGATGCCGTCGGTGCCGCCGTACTCGTCGACCACGATCGCCATCTGGTTGTTCTGGTCGCGCAGCTGCACCAGCAGCGGATCGAGCTCGAGCGTGTCGGGCACCGTGGCAGCCGGCTCGGCGATCTCGGACAGGCGCACGGAGCGGCGGCGGTCGGGCTCGACCGCGACGGCCTGCTTCACGTGCACGACGCCGATGACGTCGTCGGCCGAGCGGCCGATCACGGGGAACTTCGAGTGGCCGGTCTGGCGGGCCGCCTCGATGAGGTCCATCGCGGTGTCGCGCTCCTCCAGGAAGTGCACGCGCACGCGCGGCGTGCGCACGTCGGCCGCGGTGCGGCTACCGAAGGCGATGCTGCGCGCCACGAGCTCGGCGGTCTCGTCGTCGATGGCACCCTCCTGCGCCGAGCGCAGCACCAGCGAGCGCAGCTCCAGCGGTGAGCGCGCCGAGCGCAGCTCCTCCTGGGGCTCGACGCCGAGCCACTCGAGGGTGCGGTTGGCCATCGAGTTGAGGCCCCGGATGGGCCACGCCATCGCGCGGGTGAACGCCCGCTGCGGCCACTGCGTCACGCCGGCGGTGCGCAGCGGGAGCGAGAGCGCCAGGTTCTTGGGGATCAGCTCACCGACCAGCATCGTGACGATCGTGCTGAGCCCCAGCGCGATCGTGTAGGAGGCGACGCTCAGCCCGCCGCCGGACAGCCCGAGGGCGCTCAGGGGGTCGTGCAGCAGGCGGCCGATCGCGGGCTCGGCCAGGAATCCGATGGCCAGGTTCGTGATGGTGATGCCCAGCTGGGCACCACTCAACTGCGTGGAGAGGGTGCGCAGGGCCTTGAGGGTTCCCTCGGCGCCGCGGTCACCGGCCGCGGCCTCGCGCTCGATCGTGGCGCGGTCCACGGTGACGAAGGAGAACTCCGCGGCGACGAACACGCCGCAGGCGAGCATCAACAGGAACGACGTGAACAGCAGAAGCCATTCGGTCACAGTGGCTGGGTCCTCAGGTCGGGAACGTGGTGGCTCAACGATAGCGATAGGAGCTGAACGGTATCCTTCTCGTCGTGCCCACCTACCAATACCGTTGCGCCGACTGTGCCGAAGAGCTCGAGATCAAGCAGAGCTTCTCCGATCCCGCGCTGACGACGTGCCCCTCCTGCGGCGGAGACCTCCGCAAGGTGTTCGGGGCCGCGGGCGTGGTGTTCAAGGGCTCGGGCTTCTACCGCACCGACAGCCGCTCGGGCGGCAGCTCCGCCCCGAGCTCAGGATCCTCGTCCAGCTCCGGCTCGTCCTCGAGCGGCTCCGCAGGCTCCGGCGCCGCCTGATCCACCTCTCCCTCGGACCTGTGGACGAGCCACGCCGGCGCCACGCGATCGTGTCTAGCCTCGCCGCATGGAATCGGTCGTCCGCTTCGTCCTGACCCATCGGCGCGTGCTCGCCGCCGCGCTGGCCGGACTCGCCGTGTGGGCGGCCGTCGCCGCCCTCACCCGCACCCCCGACACCCGCGAGGTGCTCGTCGCTGCGCGCGACCTCGCCGGCGGCTCCACCGTGGCCCGCGCCGACGTGCGGGTCCAGCGCCTCCCCCTCGACACCGTTCCCGCGGGATCGATCGACCGCCCTGACGCGATCGGCCGGGCCCTCGCGGGCGCCATGCGCGCGGGCGAGGTCTTCACCGACCGCAGGGTCGTCGACCCGCGCGACCTCGGCGACGGTCGGGTCCTGGCCAGTGTCGAGGTGCCGTCCGCCACCGGTGACCTGCTGAGGCCCGGCGACGCGGTCGACCTGCTGGCCGTGGGCGACGAGGGGCGCGCCGACCCGGTGGCCGAGGCGGTCGAGGTCGTCACGGTGCGCTCGGACGTCGACCGCGAGACGGCTGTGCTGGGCGTCGCCACGGCACCCGGCGTGGCCACGGAGGTCGCGCGGGCGTCGGTGACATCACGCCTCACCGCGGTGGTCGTGGCTCGTCAGCGTCCGCGCTGAGGCCCTAGTGTCGGAGCTGACCTCGCCATCGACCTACGAGGAGCGCCATGCTTCAGGGCTTCAAGGACTTCCTGTTCCGCGGCAACATCGTCGACCTCGCCGTCGCGGTCGTCATCGGCACCGCGTTCACCGCGCTGGTGGCCACGTTCACCGGCGCGATCATCGAGCCGGTCATCAACTCCCTCGGGGGCACCAACGTCAAGGGGCTCTCGTTCCAGATCGTCGACGGCAACGAGAAGACGGTCGTCGACGTGGCCGCGGTCATCAACGCGATCATCACGTTCGTCATCACCGCGGCGGTCGTCTACTTCGTCTTCGTCCTGCCGTCCAAGCACCTGATGGAGCGCCTGGCCAAGGGCGAGGAGGAGGAGACGGCGGGTCCCAGCGAGGACATCCTGCTGCTGCGCGAGATCCGCGACGCGCTCGGCGGCGGCACCTTCCAGCGCCAGCCCGGTGGCGACGCCACCCTCTAGGACTCAGTCCTTGCCGTGGTGAGGAGGCACGTCGCGCCGGAACTCGTCGTCGCGCGACGTGTCCTTCGCCTCGTCGCCCCAGCCCTCGGGACTCTCGTCGCGGGTGGTCGAGGGCATCAGGTCGCCGAGCAGGCGGGCCGCCCGCTCGATCCGGGCGCGGCGCTGCTCCTCGGTCTCGGAGCGCTCAGCCACGGAACCACTCCGGGGTCAGGACGGGCCGCACGGGCTTCCAGCCGGCCAGGTCCATGAACCGCTGCGAGGTCACGCGCTGGGAGCGGGCCAGCAGCTCGAGCTTGTCGGCGGTGACGCTGAACAGCCAGCGGCGGAAGAAGCGCCCCTCGCTGTGGCCGGCCGCGCGGGCGATCGCATTGACGTAGTCCACGCGCTTGAGCGGCTCGGCCCCCACGTTGTAGGCGCCGCTCGGCGCCCCGAGCGCGGCGACGGCCGAGGTACCGATGTCGAGCGGGTGGACGACGTGCATCCACGAGTCGGGGTCGCCCAGGCCGATCGGGCGGCGCTTGCGGGCCCGCCGCACGAGGAACTGCGAGTTCGGGTCGTCGCCGCAGATCAGGCCGTACCGCAGGCGCACGGTCACTCCCCCGGCCTGCTCCACCCGCTGCGCGTGCTGCTCGGCCACGGTGAGCGGCTCGGTGACCATCGTGACGTCGATCGGCGTGGACTCGTCGATCCACTCGTCTCCGAGTGCGGTGTAGATGTGGCTCAGGCTCTGCTGCACCATCAGCCCGACGCCGGACTCGATCGCGGCATCGGCCACCACGCCGGCTCCGACCGTGCGGATCCGATTGATGCGGGTGAGGGAGCCCGGGAGCATCGCCCGCGCCCCGACGGGCACGTGGGTGGCGAAGTTGACCACCGCGTCGCAGCCGCGCATCGCCTTCATGAGGGAGTCGCGGTCGAGCACGTCACCGTGGATGGCCGTGGCCCCGGCGGACTGCACGAGGCGAGCCGCAGACGGGGAACGCACGAGCCCGACGACCTGGTGACCGGCGTTCTGCAACGCCGGGATCGTCGCTCGTCCCATGACGCCGTTGGCGCCGGTCAACAGGATCCGCACCCACCGAGTCTACGGCGGCGATCCGCATCGTGAGACACGTATGGGCGCCACGCGCGCCACACCCGCCACGGGTGGACCCGGACGGCGCACCCGTCGCCTCACTCATGGAAAGATGGACCGGTGCGCCCCCGTAGCTCAGGGGATAGAGCAACGGTTTCCTAAACCGCAGGTCGGAGGTTCGAATCCTCTCGGGGGCACCCCTCACCCGATGTCCCGCACATCGTGCCGCGCTGTCCCTGTCGCGCGGGACTCCTCGCCTTCCACGGTGGTTCCATCACCACTTGGAAGGAAACACGATGACCACCCACATCACCACCGAGCAGCGCGTACGAGACGACCTCCCGCAGGAGGCTGCCACCCGCCCCGGCCGCGCTTGGGCCCTCTCGGGCGTCGCCGCCGGCGTCGCCGGCTTCGCGACGACGATCCTCAGCATGGAGGCCGGTGCCGCGTACGTCGACGGAGAGGCGCAGGACGCCGATCGGATCGCCGCCTCCCTGGGCGACCACGTCCCGGAGCTGATCTCGTTCCACGTCGTCGCCACGCTCACCGTCCTGGCCCTCGTGCCGTTCGGCCTCGGCCTGCACCGCCGGCTGCGGGCCGGACTCGGCCGAGACAGCCTGCTCCCGGGAACGGCCTCCTTCGGCATCCTCGGCACGGCGCTCGTCGTGCTGATGGGCACCGCGCTCAACACGGAGTTCATCTTCGGCGTCGCCGACGACCTCGCGGTGCCCGAGGCCGCCACCGTGTTCAACCACTGGATCGCGACCGTGCCGTGGGTCTGGGGACTCACCGGGCTGACCGGCTGGGCCCTGTTCCTGGCCTGGCGCGCTGGGGCCGTCCGCGCCTGGATGGGCATCGCGGCCGGCGTCCTGGGCACCCTGTCGCTGCTGCTGACCGTCGCGCCCCTGCAGTACATGGCGGGCTGGACCGGCTCGGTCATGGTCGTCCTGGTCGGTCTCGGGTTCGCCTTCGGGGACCGCGGCACCCGGTGACCTCACTGATGGATCGCCAAGGCGGCGGTTCGCTCCCCTCGGACGCGAACCGCCGCCATGATCTACGCATGAGGTCCACGCAGGTCCCGGTCGGCGGACTGACCGCGCTCGGGATCGGCAGCGCGCTGTTCGCCGTGGCGGTCGCGTTGGACCTGCGTGTCGGCGACGCCCCGATCCCGGAGTGGACCGAGGAGCCCGGCTGGACCTACGCGGCGCTGGGCTTGATCCAGCTCGCGCTCGGCGTGGTGATCCTGTGGCACCGCAGGCGCCACCCCACCGGCTGGGCTCTCGTGGGCGTCGGACTGCTGTGGATCCTCGACGGCCTGGCCCAGTCCTATGTCCGGCTCGCCCTGTTCGAGCAGGACACGCTGCCGGGCCTGACGTGGGTGCTGTGGTACCTGTTCCGCTTCACGGCCGTCCTCCCGATGGCCGCCGCGGCGGTGCTGCTGCTGTTCCCCGACGGCCTCCCGCACGGGCCCTGGCGCCGCGCGGGGTGGGCCAGTCTGGCGCTCATGGCAGCGGGCCTGACCCTGTTCGTCGTCGTGCCCAGCACCCAGCGTGAGATCGACGCGTCCCTGGCCGGGCTCGCCCCCGGCGCCGACACCGACCCGACCTCGATCGACGCCTTGCGCCCTGTGGCGGAGCAGGTCGTGACCCTCTCCTGGGTGCTCGGGACCATCGGCTTCGCGCTGGCCCTCACGACGGTGGTGGCGCGGTACCGCGCCTCGCGCGACGGTGAGCGCGAACGGATGCGCTGGCTGGCCTGGGCCGTCCTGGCGATGGTCCTGCTGATCGCGACCAGCCTCCTGGTCGACGCCCCCGTGCTGAACGCGGTCTTCCTCATGGCGGTGCTGCTGGTCGGGCCCGTCGCCATGGTCATCGCGATCGTGCGGCCCGACATCGTCTCGGTGGAGAACCTGCTCGTCCGCACGCTCGTCTACGGCGGCATCAGCGTGGTCATCGTGCTGGTGGACCTGCTCGTGCTGGCGATCATCTCGGAGACTCTCGGAGACACGTTCGGTCAGCGCCAGGTGGTGCTGCTCGTGCTGCTGCTCGCGGCGATCCTCTACGGTCCGATGCGGCTGCGGATCGAGGAGTGGGTGCGGCGCCTCGTGCTGGGCGACCGGCGCGACGCCTATTCGGTGGTCGCCAGCCTCGCGTCGACGCTCGAGCGCACCGACGACGACGGGGCCCAGCTCGCCGCGGTCGTCGAGGCGGTCTCCACGGCCTTCGGCCTGTCGTTCGTGCAGGTCGAGGTGGACCGGTCGGCCGGCGAGCGCCTCGTCGCCTCCCGCGGCGACCGACCGCAGGAGGTGCGGTCCTTCCCGATCGCCTACCGGTCGCGGACCATCGGCCGGCTCACCCTGCCGGCCCACGGGGTGCGCAACCACCTGACGGCGCGCGACGAGATCCTGCTGGCCGACGTGGTGCGCCAGGCCGCGGCCGCCATCCGCTCGAGCCAGCTCAGCGACGAGCTGCAGCGCAGCCGCGAGGGCCTGGTCCTGGCCCGCGAGGAGGAGCGCCGCCGGATCCGGCGCGACCTGCACGACGGCCTCGGTCCCTCGCTCTCGGCGGTGGTGTTCCGCCTGGAGTCGGCGCGCCTGACCGTGGCGTCCGACCCGGGTTCGGCCGACGAGCAGCTGGCCGAGACCCGCGACGTGGTGCAGGAGATCATCAAGGACGTTCGCCGGCTCGTGCACGACCTGCGCCCACCCGCGCTGGACGACCGGGGCCTGGTCGGCGCGCTGACCCAGCTGGCCGAGCACGCCGACGCTGCCGTCGACGTGCGCGTGGTGGCGTCGATCAACGGTGGGCTGCCGGCGGCCGTGGAGGTCGCGGCCTTCCGCATCGCCTCGGAGGCCATGAACAACACCCTGCGGCACGCGCACGCCCGGACCTGCTCGGTCTCGTTGAACGCCGATCCCCACGAGCTGGTGGTCGAGGTGACCGACGACGGCATCGGCATCGCGGCCGATGCCCGACCCGGGATCGGACTGGTCTCCCTGCGGGAGCGCGCGGCGGAGCTCGGCGGCACCGTGGACCTGCGCTGCCCCGACACCGGCGGGACGATCGTCACCGCGCGGCTGCCCCTGCACGGGAGGATGGAGCCATGAGCCAGCCGGTGCGCGTGGTGGTGGTGGACGACCACCGGATCCTGCGCGAGGGCCTGGTCGCCCTGCTCGGCGCGATCGACGGGATCGCCGTGACCGGGACCGCGGGCGACGGCCGCGAGGCCATCCACGTGGTCGACGCCGACCCGCCGGACGTCGTCGTGATGGACATCCAGATGCCCGTGCTGGACGGGATCGAGGCGACCCGCCACATCACCGGACGGCACGACGGCGTGCGCGTGCTCATGCTGACGATGAACGAGGACGACGACACGATCCTCAGCTCCCTGCGCGCCGGCGCCTCGGGGTACCTGCTGAAGGGCGCCGACGCGGCCGAGGTCCATCGCGCGATCCTGGCCACCGCGGGCGGCGGGATGGTGTTCGGCGCATCGGTCGCGGCGCGCGTGGCGGGCCTGTTCGCGGGACGTACCCGGCACCGCCCCGAGCACCCGTTCCCCGACCTGTCCGAGCGGGAGCGGGCCGTGCTCGACCTGCTGGCCGCCGGGCGCAGCAACGACGCGATCGCGGCCGAGCTCTTCGTCTCGAACAAGACCGTGCGGAACGCCGTGTCCTCGATCTACGCCAAGCTGCACGCGGCCGACCGGGCCGAGGCGATCATCCGGGCCCGCGAGGCCGGCCTCGGGCGCGACCGCTGACGCCTGCGCCCGCCCGCCCCCGCTCCACTTTTGGACACGGATCCACCGTTTCTCGTCCCGGACGCGTGCATTCGCGTCCAAAAGTGGAGAGAGCGGGAGAGAGGTATGCCGCGCCGGAGCGCCCATGGGGAACGGGACCTCCGGCGCGGCACCTTCACGCCGACTCGGGGGAAGACCGGCGTGGCCTGGGTGCAGACACACCCCCCGCGCGCCCGACCCATCGACCCCGGGGAAAGGTGGGGCCAACCGGACGTCACGACGCCTCAACAGTCACATGAGTCTCTGGTTCAACACAAGATCCTGGTGAGTATTGTGACCACTTTCTCGCCGCGAACTCGTCCGGGGCGGGTGAGTCGCCGAGCGGCTCCGCTCCGCCACGATGAACTCGTGACGACCGCCGTCACAGGGGTCGCAGGACCCGGGCAGCGAAGGAATCCTCATGGACAGCTTCTGGGACTTCTTGTGGTTGACGATCTCGGTGTTCTTCTTCATGGCGTACCTGATGGTCCTGTTCAACGTCATCGCCGACCTGTTCAGCGACCACGAGACATCCGGCGTGATGAAGGCCGTCTGGGTCTTCTTCCTCATCTGCGTGCCGGCGCTCACCGCCTTGATCTACCTCATCGCGCGGGGCTCGGGGATGGCCGAGCGCCAGCGCGCCAAGATGATGGCCCTGCGCCAGCAGAACGACGAGTACATCCGCGACGTCGCCGGGTCGTCCCCCGCCGACCAGATCGCCTCGGCCAAGGGTCTGCTGGACTCCGGCGCCATCTCCGCGCAGGAGTACGAGCAGCTGAAGGCCAAGGCCTTGGCCTGAGGGTCGGACCCCGTCGCGTGCTTCGCGGCGCTGGCTTCGCTCGTGGTGCAGGGAGGCACCCTCGGCTGGGCGAGCGTCAGGCGAGCATGTCGCGCACGAGCGGCGCGACCTGGGTGCCGTACAGCTCGATGCACCGCATCAGCTGGTGGTGCGGCATCGCGCCGTTGGCGTACTTGAGGTCGAACCGGCTGACGCCGAGGACCTGCAGGTTGGTGGCGATCTTGCGGGCCACCGTCTCGGGCGAGCCGACGTAGAGAGCGCCCTCGGGGCCGGCGTCGCGCTCGAACTGGATCCGGGTGGTGGGCGGCCAGCCACGCTCGCGGCCGAGGCGGTCGCGCTGCGCCTGGAAGTGCCCGAAGAGCTCGTCGCGCGCCTGCTCGTCGGTGTCGGCGACGTAGCCGGGCGAGTGCATCCCGACGGGCAGCGGGTCGACGCCGTCGGCGGCCAGCAGCTCGCGGTAGTAGTTCGCGAACGGCACGAACTGCGCCGGCGGGCCACCGATGATCGCGAGCATGAGCGGCATCCGGTAGTGCGCGGCGCGCACCACCGACTGCGGGGTGCCGCCCACGCCGATCCACACCTTCAGGTGGCCCGACTCGGTGGGCGGGTAGATGCGCTGATCGGTGAGCGGCGGCCGGATGGAGCCCGACCACGTGACCGGCTTCTCGGTGAGGATCTGGGCGAACAGGTCGAGCTTCTCGGAGAACAGCCGCTCGTAGTCGGCCAGGTCGAAGCCGAAGAGCGGGAACGACTCGGTGAAGGAGCCGCGGCCCAAGATGATCTCGGCCCGGCCGTTCGAGAGCGCATCGAGGGTGGAGAAGCGCTCGAACACACGGATGGGGTCGTCGGAGCTGAGCACGGTGACCGCCGAGCCGAGGTGGATCCGCTCGGTGCGCGCGGCGATCGCCGCGAGCACGACGTCGGGGGCCGTGATCGCGAAGTCGTCGCGGTGGTGCTCACCCAGGCCGATGAAGCTGAGCCCCACCTGGTCGGCGAGCACGGCCTGGTCGACCACGTGCCGCAGCACGACGGCGTGGTGCTCGGGCTGGCCGTCGGCCCCGAGGCTGACGTCCCCGAACGTGTCCAGGCCCAGCTCGACGGTGGTGGGATCGATCGCGCTCATGGCTTCACCGTAGACCGCGCGACGTCAGCGCCAGCGCCGGATGCTGTAGACGAGCAGCACGATGGCGATCAGGTCGGAGATCCAGATCCCGATCGCGCCCACCAGGCCCGCAGCGGGCAGCTCGGGGCCGAAGCCGACGCCGAGGATCTCGAACTCGGGGATCGTCGGCGAGAGGAACCAGACCACGCCGACCGCCGCGACCCACAGGATGCCCAGGACGCTGACGGTGATGCGCGGGATGGTGGCGACGCCGTACTTGGCGGCCTCGACCGCCTTCTCCTCCAGCGGCTCGACCAGCCGGTCGGCCCACGTGTAGTGGCGGGCCAGCAACGCGATGCCGGCGAACATGCCCAGCAGCCCGGGTCCGGGCAGAACGAGCATGAAGATGCCGAGCACGACGAGGATCCAGCCGAGCGCTTCGGAACCCGTGCGCTGGAACCAGCCACGCACGCGCGTACCCAAGGTCATGGAGTCATCCTGCCAGCCCCGTGCCAAACTCCCGTCGAAGTCGGCCGAAGGGGAGGCATCGTGGGCCTCAGCGCGAGACGAAGATGTGAGCGGCCGCCTCGGCGTCGATCTCGGCGGTCTCGGACTGGCGCGCCACGACGAGCCCGTCGTGGCCGCGCGATGCGAGGACGTCGTTGCCCGGGAGCGCACCCACGCGTCGCAGCACCGACATGACCTCGGTGTCCTTCTGCAGCTCCTCGGCGATGCGGCGCACGACCACGCGCACGGGCTCGGTGCCGACCGCCGCGGTCAGCAGCGACTCGACGCCGTCGAGGAACTCGGACGGCCGGACGACCTCGCCGAGCTCGCCCAGGCCGGGGATCGGGTTGCCGTAGGGCGACTCGGTGGGGTGGCCCAGCAGCGCGACGAGCCGGCGCTCGACCTGCTCGGACATGACGTGCTCCCAGCGGCAGGCCTCTTCGTGCACGTACTCGATCTCGAGCCCGATGACGTCGGTGAGGAGGCGCTCGGCCAGGCGGTGCTTGCGCATCACGCGGGTGGCCAGCGAGCGGCCGCGATCGGACAGCTCGAGATGGCGGTCGCCCTCGACCGTCAGCAGTCCGTCGCGCTCCATGCGCGCCACCGTCTGGCTCACCGTCGGGCCACTCTGGTGGAGTCGCTCGGCGATCCGGGCACGCAGCGGGATGATCCCCTCCTCCTCCAGCTCGAAGATGGTCCTCAGGTACATCTCGGTGGTGTCGATCAGCTCGCTCACGGGGCCATTGTTCCATGTGATGCCCCGGGTCAGGCCCGGTGCGTCGATCCCTCGCCTGCCCGCGACAGGCGGATCGGCCCGCGTGCGGACCAAGCACGCGCGAGGGACGATGCGGACGTGACCGTCTCCGTGATGTGGTTCCGCGCCGACCTGCGCCTGCACGACCACGGCGCCCTGAGATCGGCGATCGAGGCAGGACGCGACGGCGTGGTCCCGCTGTTCGTCCTCGACGACCACTTCCCGCCGGAGAACATGCCCGTGCGCTCGGCATACCTGGCGCGGCTGCTGGCCGACTTCGACGAGCGGATCGACGGGCTCCACGTGGTGCACGGCCGGCCCGAGGTCGAGGTGCCGCGGGTGGTGCGCGAGACCGGCGCCGCGAGCGTCCACGTGACCGCCGGGCACACGCCCTACGCCCTGCGCCGCGACGCGCGGGTGGCCGAGGCGCTCGGCGACGTCCCCCTCGTGGCCGCGGACTCCGCGTACGCCGTCACCCCCGGCACGGTGCGCAAGGGCGACGGGTCGGCCTACAAGGTCTTCACGCCGTGGTTCCGCGCGTGGCAGGCGCAGGGGTCGCAGCCGCCGGTGACCGCCGTGCGCTCGCACGCGGTGCCGTGGGTCCGGCCGGGTGGGTCGGCGCCCCTGCCCGAGGTCGCGGAGGCCGACATCGACCTGCCGCCGGCCGGCGAGCGGGCCGCACGGGCCCACTGGCGGAGCTGGCTCGACGACCACGTGGAGGCCTACGACCGCGAGCGGGACCGGCCCGACCTCGACACGACCTCGCGGATGTCGGTGCACCTGAAGTGGGGCACGATCCACCCCCGCACGCTGCTGGCCGACCTCGCCGAGCAGTCGTCGACCGGCGGGCGTGCCTACCAGCGACAACTGGCGTTCCGCGAGTTCTACGCCGACGTGCTGCACGAGTGGCCGGGCTCGGCGTTCGGCTACTACAACCGTGCCTACGAGCAGATGCAGTACGACGAGCCCGCGGGCGACTTCGAGGCATGGAAGCAGGGCCGCACCGGCTTCCCGTTCATCGACGCCGGGATGCGGCAGCTGCTCGTGCAGGGCTGGATGCACAACCGGGTGCGGATGGCGGTGGCCAGCTTCCTCGTGAAGGACCTGCACCTGGAGTGGACCCACGGCGCGCGGTGGTTCCGCGAGCGGCTCGTCGACGCCGACCTCGCGAACAACCAGCACGGGTGGCAGTGGGTGGCCGGGTGCGGCACCGACGCCGCCCCGTACTTCCGGGTCTTCAACCCCGTGGGCCAGGGCCGCCGCTTCGACCCCGACGGCGCCTACATCCGGCGCTGGGTGCCCGAACTGCGCGAGGTGGAGGGACACGGCGTGCACGAGCCGTGGACCCTCCCCGAGCCGCCGGCCGACTACCCGCCGCCGCTGGTCGACCACGCACAGGAGCGACTCGAGGCCCTGCGGCGGCACGCCGCCCTCGGGAGATAGCGTCTGTCCATGGTCACGATCCCCCGCCAGTTCAACGGCCCGCCCGACTCCGGCAACGGCGGCTGGGTGTGCGGCCTGATCGCGCACGAGCGGCTCGAGCAGGAGCACACCGGCCCGGTCACGTCGAAGCTGCGGATGCCTCCGCCGCTCGAGACGCCCCTGGCCTGGGAGCACGACGCCGACGAGACCCGGCTCGTGACCCACGGGGGCGCGCTCGTCGGCACCGCCGGCCCCGGGGACTTCACGCGCGAGCCGCCTCCCTTCCTCGACGCCTCCGCCGTGGAGGCCGGGCTGGCCGCGTACCCGGGCTTCACCACGCACCCGTTCGACCAGTGCTTCACGTGCGGCACCGCGCGCGGCGAGGGTGACGGGCTCCGGATCTTCAGCGGGCCGGTGGGCGACGACCTCACGGCGGCCCCCTGGACCGTGCATGCCTCGTTCGCCGAGGACGACGGAGCGGTCGGCCTGCCGGTCGCGTGGGCCGCGTTGGACTGCCCCGGCGGCTGGGCGGCCGACTTCTCGGCGCAGCCGATGGTGCTCGGCACGATGACCGCCGAGGTCCTCTCCGCCCCCGTGGCCGGCGAGACCTATCACGCGGTGGGCCAGCTGGCCGCGCGCGAGGGTCGGAAGTTCTTCACCGGCACGGCGCTCTACACGCCCGACGGCGACCTCGTCGGCCGCGCCGAGCAGGTCTGGGTCCAGATCGACCTCGCCACCTTCGGCAGCTGACCCGCCCTCGGGACGTCAGGGGGTCGGGTGGCGGCCGTCGTAGGCGAGGAAGCGGCGGCGCAGGGCCACGGACACGAGCACGCCGGTGATGCACAGGCCGCCGCCGATGACCATGGCCCAGGGCTCACCGACGAGTGAGGCGACCGAGCCGATCACGAAGTCGCCCAGGCGCGGGCCGCCCGCGACGACCACGATGAACACGCCCTGCATCCGCCCGCGCATCTCGTCGGGCGCGGCCGACTGCAGGATCGTCGAGCGGTAGGCGGCGCTGATCATGTCGGCGGCCCCCGACAGCGCCAGGAACGTCACGGCCAGCCACAGCAAGCCGGGCACCCCGATCGCCGAGAAGCCCGCGGCCGCGACGCTCGCGCCGTAGGCCACGATCGCCACCACGATCGCGACGCCGTGCCGATGTACCCGGCTGACCCATCCCGACACCACGAAGGCCAGCAGCGAGCCGATCGCCGGTGACGCCTGGAGCAGGCCCAGCGACGAGGCACCCGCGTCGCCGCCGCCCGACGTGGCGTAGACGGTGGCCGCGAGGGCCGGGAACAACGCACGCGGCTGCGCGAAGACCATCGCGCACAGGTCGACGACGAACGACATCGCGATGTTCGGCGCCGTCCGCAGGAACCTCAGCCCGTCGATGACGGACTGGATCCCCGGCACCGGCATCTTCGTCGCGGGCGGCAGCGCCGGGAGTCGCACGACCGAGTACAGCGCCGCCACGTAGAGCAGGACGTCGACCACGTAGGCCGCCTCCACGCCCCGCCACGCGATCAGCGCGCCGCCGACGAGCGGGCCCACCGTGAACGACAGGTTCGTCGAGGCCATCCCGAGCGCGTTCGCCGCGGGCAGCAGGTGGCCGGGCAGCAACTGCGGGAGCATCGCCGCACGCGCGGGGTTGTTCACCGCGAAGAACAGCGCCTGCGCCGCGACGACCGCGTAGAGGAATCCGACGGAGTCCACGTCGGCCACGCTGTGCGCGACCAGCGCCATCGCCGACAGCCACAGGCCGATCGCCGACCCCAGCGCCACCGTGCGGCGGTCGAACGCGTCGACCAGCGCGCCGCCGTACAGCCCGCCGACGATGAGCGGCAGCAGCCCCGCAAGGCCGACCAGGCCCACCGAGAACGACGACTCGGTGAGGGTCCAGACCTCCCACGCGACAGCGACGACCGACATCTGCTGACCGAAGCCCGAGACGGCCTGCCCGATCCACAGCCTGCGGTAGGCCGGGGACACCCGCAGCGGGCGGATGTCGGTGAGCAGCTTTCGCACCGGAGCAGCCTAGGCGTGGCGCCCGCGCCCACGACTTCGCGGGTGCGAGGGACCGTGGCGTCGCGCCCTAGAATCGTTTCTCGTGTCCCAGGAACTGCGAACCGCGCCGGCGCGCGAAGCCACCCCGGCGCCCGGTCGCCGGCGCACGGCTCCTGCGGTGCGCACCGACATCCAGGCGCTGCGCGCGCTCGCGGTCACCGTGGTCGTCGCGTTCCACCTGTGGCCCGGCCGCGTGTCCGGCGGCTACGTCGGCGTCGACGTCTTCTTCGTGATCTCGGGCTACCTCATCACCCTGCACCTGGTGCAGCGGCCGCCGACGTCGCTCGCCGGCCTCGGGCAGTTCTGGGCACGCCGGGTGCGCCGCCTCATCCCCGCCGCCGCCGTGGTGCTGGTGGCCACCGTCGTGGCCTCCCGCGTGTGGCTGCCCGCCACGCAGTTCGCCGACATCGGGCGCCAGGTGGTCGGGTCGGCGCTCTACGTGCAGAACTGGGTCCTCGCCGACGCGGCCACCGACTACCTCGCGAGCGAGAACGCGCCCACCCCGGTGCAGCACTACTGGTCACTGAGCATCGAGGAGCAGTTCTACCTGTTCTGGCCGATCCTCATCGCGGCCGTCCTGGCGTTCCGCCGTGCGTGGCTGCCCCTCGTGACCGTCGTGGTCTTCGCGGCCTCGCTGGCCTGGAGCATCCGGCTGACCGACGTGGACCCCGGTGCCGCGTACTTCGTCACGCCGGCACGCATCTGGGAGCTGCTGCTGGGCGCGCTGGTGGCCCTCGCGGTCCATCGTGGCTTCAGCATCGCCCGCGGGCGCACCCTGGTCGCCCTGGTGGGCGTGGTCCTGATGCTCGTGGCGGTCTTCGGCTTCGACCGCGCCACGGCGTTCCCCGGCTCGGCCGCGCTCGTGCCCACGGTCGGGGCGGCGCTCGTGCTGCTGGCCGCCGTCGACGTGCGCGGCCCGTGGCAGTGGCGCCCCGTGCAGCTCGTGGGCGACTGGTCGTACCCGATCTACCTGTGGCACTGGCCGCTCGTGGTCATCGTCCCGATCGCGCTGGAGGTCGACAAGACCTTGCGCACCGACGCCGTCGTGCTGGGCCTCACGATCGTGCTGTCCGGCCTCACGGTGAGGTTCGTCGAGCGCCCCCTGCGCTTCCACCCGCGTCTCGTCGCCCGCAAGCGCGCCACGTTCGCGATGCTCGCGGCCTCCACGGCGATCACGTGCGGAGCGGCATGGGCGCTGACCGCGGCCCCCGACGGCACCGAGGACAGCGCCCTCGTGACCAGCCCCGTGGAGGCCAAGGCCGACCTGCCCGCGGTCTACCCCGACGACTGCTGGGCCAGCGCGCCGTTCACGACGCACCCCGTGTGCCACTACGGCGACGCGGACTCCGACCAGCGGGTCGCCCTCATCGGCAACTCGCACGCCGGACACTGGCAGCCCGCGCTCGACGCCGTCGCGGACGACCGCGGCTGGGCGCTCGACACCTACCTCGCGTCGCAGTGCTACACGGTCGACCTCGACATCGCGTTCCGGAACCCGAAGTCCACCCGCAACTGCCGTGCGTGGAACGCCGAGAGCCTGGAGCGGATCATCGCCTCCGACCCGAGCCTCGTCGTCATCTCCAACCGCACGCGCACCCTGCCGCTGAAGGACGTCGAGCAGCCCGAGGCCGACCGGGTGACCCAGGCCGCCTACGCCGAGACCCTCGACACCCTCACGTCGCAGGGCATCCCGGTGCTGGTCGTCCGCGACACCCCCGCGGCCGTCGGCAGCGTGCCCGACTGCGTCGCCCTCCACCCGGACGATCCCTCCGCGTGCGACCGTCCGCGCCACGAGGCGGTCGAGCCGGACCCGCTGGCCGCCGCCGGGCGCGCCGACGATTCCGGACTGGTCTCGGTGCTCGACCTCAACGACCGCCTCTGCGACGACGAGACCTGCCGCTTCGTGGTGGACCGCCAGATCGCGTACTTCGACCACGGCCACCTGACGGCCACGTTCTCGCGCTCGCTGGCGCCGGCCGTCGACAAGGCCGCGCGGCGCGCCATGCGGTCCGCCGCGTAGGCGCCCGTCAGGAGCCGAAGAGCTCGTCGACCACGCGAGCGGTGGCGCGACCGTCGTCGAGCGGGGCGAACCGCTCGCGGAACTCGTGGCGCCGGGCCGCGTGGGCGTCGCCGTGCGCCTGCGCCTCCAGCAGCGCCCGGCGCAGCTCCTCCTGGGTGGTCACGATCGGTCCGGGCGCCTCGGCCTCCAGGTCGAGGTAGAAGCCGCGCAGGTCGTCGCGGTAGTGCTCGAGGTCGTAGCAGAACAGCACGATCGGGCGGTCGAGGATCGCGTAGTCGAACATCACCGACGAGTAGTCCGTGACCAGCACATCGGCCACGCAGAGCAGGTCCTGCATGTCGGGGTAGTCCGAGACGTCGACGACCCGGTCGGCCAGCTCGGGCGGGATCCGCAGCGAGCCACGCACCACGCTGTGCCGCCGCACGAGGATCACCGTGTTCTCGTCGAGGCCCTCGACGAGCGGCGCCCACTCGAGCGCGCCGTCCCACACGAACTGCTTGCCCTGCTTGACGTCGTCGCGGAAGGTGGGCGCGTAGAGCACGACCCGGTCCTGCGGGCGCAGGCCGAGCCGCTGCCGGGTGATCTCGCCGCGCTCCTTCGCCTCGGTGACGAGCACGTCGTTGCGCGGGTACCCCGCCTCCAGCACGCGGCCCTCGTACCGGAACGCCGAGCGGAACGCCTTCGTCGCGTAGGGGCTCGGCGACAGCAGCACCGACCACGTGGCGGTCTTGGCCGCGACGCGCTCGAGGTACCCCTCCGCGCGGCCCGTGGTGGACACCGCGTCGTACTGCATCCGCTTCAGGGGGGTGCCGTGCCACGTCTGCACGTAGGTGGTGTCCTTCGCCGGCTTCACCACGGGCCCGAAGTTCTGGTTGTTCACCCAGTAGCGGGCGCGGGACAGGTGCCAGTGGAAGGCCGGCGAATTCGGCTCGACCTTGCGCGTGGTGACGTCGCGGGGGCGGAACGTGCTGCGCGTGCTCCAGACCGTGGCGTAGGGCGCGCCGCGGTCGACGAGCTCCTCGTAGATGGCGCGCGGGCTGTCGGCGACGGCACGACCGGTGTCGCTCTCGAACACGACCAGGTCGCGGCGCGGCAGCGCTCGCCCGACGGCCGCGAGGGCCTTCATCGCCGGCTCGTAGTAGCGGCCCTTCTTGAACGAGCGATACGTGCGGCGACCGTAGGACGAGTCGCGCAGGCGCCAGAACGGCACCCACGGCGAGCTCGCCGAGCGCACCGACGCGTGGACCTGCTCGCTGTAGGACCCCTGCGCGGGCTCGAGGAAGAGCGCACTGCGCCGGGCGTGCTCGGGATCCTGCGGGAAGCCGGAGCGCCACGACGCCACCACGGCCTGCGCCAGCGGCTCGACGTCACGGAAGACGTCGCCGGGCAGGTCGAGGTCGAGGTCCAGGTGCGACGGTCGCTTGCCGAGGAAGCGCTGCCGGTCGAACTGGTGGTAGAAGACCGGGCGGCCCTGGAAGCTGAAGTCGAAGCCCACCGAGGAGTAGTCCGTGACCATCGCGGCGTGCGAGCGCAGCAGGCTCTGCACATCGATGTCGCCCTGCCCCAGCACCGTGACGCCCTCGACCGCCAGCGCATCGCCGAAGAAGCGCATGTTGGGGTGCAGGATCACCGTGACGGGCAGGCCCTCGGCCATCGCTGCCCGCAGCGGCTCGGAGGTGAGGAACGCACGCCAGCGCTCCAGGAACTCGCTCTCCTCGAACGCGGCGGGCCGGTTGAGCCAGTCCCGCCACGTCGGGATCACGAGCACGCCGGCCGGTGGCTGGTCGGCGGGCTCGAGCAGGCGGTCGAAGCGGCTGAGTCCGGTCACGCGCACCTGCTGGGGCCGGTAGCGCAGGTCGTTGACCACCAGCTCGCGCTCGCGCTGCGAGCTGACGTGGACGAAGTCGGTGTGGAACGCGGGGCTCAGGCGGCCGTACGTCTCGGTCATGTTCTTCGTGCCGAGGACGCCATGCTGCAGGAAGACACGGTTGCCCCGCATCCACCGGACGGCGCGGCGGTCGGAGGTGGCCAGCACGAAGCCCGCGTTGTGGGTGGTGGCGAACCGGCGGGCCAGGAAGCAGGCGCGGATGTGCTCGCGCGAGCGCAGCGTGACCACGTTGCCGAGCGGCTCCACGTTCGC
>JBEVDF010000020.1:0-5403 GCA_040514145.1 Aeromicrobium sp. | reverse complement strand
GACGTCCGTGACGAACTCGTACGGCTCCTGGGTGCGCGCGTCCGTGCCACGGACGGTGTACGGGCCGATGCCACTGATCGCGACCGGCCCGCGCTGCGAGCGACTGGCGAGGCTTCCGAGCACCAGGGAGCTGTTGTCCGGCGTCTCCAGCGCGATGACCTCCACCGCGGCGGAGGCAGGCACGGCAGCACCGAGGACGAGGGTCGAGGAGGCGACCGCAGTGGACACGGCGATGGCCAGTGCCCGTCCCAGTCGGGACCTGCTGCGGGGGGCGTGCGGGCGGGGGGTGCCGAGGGCAGACAACTGAGGTGCTCCAATGCGTTGCGGGGCGACATGGCGAGCGAGCCTCATGTCATCGATACGACCAGTTGCCGTGAACGCTCCACGGCCCTCGAAGGGGGGACTGGCCACCGTGGACATTACTACCCTGGGCGGCAGATGCACGGCTTTCGCCCCCGCGCGGGTGTGACGAACGTCACTCAGGCGTCTGCCCGGGCCTCGAGCGGTCAGGCGACGATGCGGGTGACCGGCAGGCTGGAGTCGACCGCCAGGTCGAGCGACGAGGGCGCGATGCCGCGGCGCACGACCTCGGCGCCGAGGGCCGCGACCATCGCACCGTTGTCGGTGCACAGCGAGGGCTTCGGGATCCGGACCTCGACGCCGGCCTTCTCCGCGCGCTCGAGGATGAAGTGGCGCAGGCGGCCGTTCGCGGCGACGCCCCCGCCGAGGATCAGCCGGGGAACGTCGTGCTCGAGGCACGCCTTGATCGCCTTGCGGCTGAGCACGTCGCAGACCGCGTCCTGGAAGGAGGCCGCCACGTCGGCCACGGCGACCGGGCGCTCCATCCGCTGCTCATGCTGCACGTGGCGAGCGACCGCGCTCTTGAGACCGGAGAACGAGAAGGCCCAGCGGTACCGCTCCAGGTCGCGCCCGGTGGTCAGGCCCCGCGGGAAGGCGATCGCCGTCGGGTCCCCGTCGCGCGCGACCCGGTCGATCTCAGGACCACCGGGGTACGGCAGGCCGAGCAGTCGCGCGACCTTGTCGAACGCCTCACCCGCGGCGTCGTCGATGGTGCCGCCGAGCAGTCGGATGTCCGTGGCGATGTCGTTGACGAGCAGCAGCTCGGTGTGGCCGCCACTGACCAGCAGCGCGATCGACGGCTCGGTGTACCGGCCGTGCTCGAGCTGGTCCACGGCGACGTGGGCGGCGAGGTGGTTCAACCCGTAGAGCGGCTTGTCGTGGGCCAGGGCGAGGGCCTTCGCGGCCGCGACCCCGACCAGCAGGGCGCCGGTGAGGCCCGGTCCGCTCGTGACCGCGATCGCATCGACGTCGCGCACGTCGATTCCCGCCTGCGCGTAGGCCTGTTCGAGGGTGGGGACCATCGCCTCCAGGTGTGCCCGGCTGGCGACCTCAGGGACGACGCCGCCGAAGCGCACGTGCTCCTCGACGCTGGACGCGACCGCGTGCGCCAGCAGGGTCGTGCCGCGCACGATGCCGACGCCGGTCTCGTCGCAGGAGGACTCGATGCCCAGCACCAGCGGTTCGCTCACCGGACCATTGTGCCGTGGGCGCGGAAGCGCCATGCCGTGGGCCGGGAGGCTCAGTCGCGCGCGGCGCGTTTGGCGTCGCGGGCGGCCTTCTCCTCCACGTCGAGGCGGCGGGCCTCGTCGGGGGTGGGAGCGGTTCCGCCGTAGCGGGCCGGGGCCCACCACTGGCCCTCCGGGGAGACGGGGTACTCGCGGATGGCCTTGTCGAGCAGCGCGCCGAGCGACTCGTGCAGCAGCGCGGTCTCGGCCACAGGGTCCTCGCCGGTGACGGGGATGGGCTCGCCGACATGGAGCGCGATCGTCTTGCCGCGGCCCCACAGGTCGGCCTCGCGGTCCTTGGTCTTGAGCAGCTGCGTGCCCCACACGACCATCGGGATCAACGGAACGCCGGCCTCGGCGGCAGCGCGCACGGCGCCCGTCTTGATCTCCTTGACCTCCATCGACCGGCTGATCGTGGCCTCGGGGAAGATGCCGACGATCTGACCGCGCCGGGCGTAGTCGGCGGCCGCGTGCAGCGACGCCTCGCCCTGGGCCCGGTCGACCGGGATGTGGTGCATCGAGCGCATGAGCGGCCCGGAGACCTTGTGCTCGAACGCCTCCTTCTTGGCCATGAAGCGCACGAGCCGGCCCGCGGGCTGGGCGGCGAGGCCGTTGAAGATGAAGTCGACGTAGCTGACGTGGTTGGAGGCCAGGATGGCCCCGCCCTCACGCGGGATGTGCTCGGTGCCGGACGTCTGGAAGCTGATGCCCAAGACCCGGAACAGGGTCTTGGCCGTGCCGATGATGGGCGGGTACGTCAGGTCGCGCATGCGAGAACCCTAGTGCACGCGCGTTCACCGACAGCCGTTCTCGTCACTCGTCCTCGACGACGTGGACGGCGGCCTCCTCGGCGCTGGCTCCGGCTCCGTCGATGCCCACGTCGTCACCGACGAGCTCGGACACGTGGTCGACGCCGTTGCCTCCCTCGGGATCGACGAGACGGCCGGAGCGACGTCCGCCGACCTCTCCGTCGTCGAGGTCGTCCTCGCTCCACTCGGACTCCGGATCCACGTCCGGCTGCTCCTGCAGGAGACGCTGCTCGAACGACTCGCCCTGCACCTGCTCGTCGGCCGTCGTGCCGAATCCCTCGCCCGCCGACCAGCGCTCGGGGGCGGTCAGCCCCTCGTCCAGCGGATCGGGGGTCTCGCGACCGAGCAGCGTGTCCTGATCCTGTTCCTGGCTCAGGTACTGGGCAGGGGCCGGCGGCGGGTTGCGAGGATCAGTCATGCCTCCACCTTGCCACGCACCGGGAGTACGCGCCGGTCGTGCAGGATCAATCCGGGCCGGGCTCCTCGGCGGGGGCGGACTGCCGCGCCGAGCGCATCAACAGGACGGCCACGACGACCACCACGAGCAGCACGAACACCCACGCGATTCGCTCGGATCCGCCCGAGAAGACGGCCAGGAAGGCGCTCATCCCGATGGTCGACCAGATGGTCGCCCAGATCACCGCCCCGGGCACGAGACCGGTCAGGTAGCGCGGGAACGACATGCGCGCCAGGCCCGCTCCGAGGTTCACGGCGGTCTGCGCCCCGACCGTGAAGAAGCTCACCGTCACAGCGGGCGGACCCCATCGCTCGACCTGCCGCATCGCGGCCAGGACGCGGGGTCCGGGGTCGCGCTCGCGCAGCAGTCCGGCGGCGATCGCGCGCCCGATCCCGTAGGTGGCTCCGGCGCGCAGCAGCACGATGACGAAGAAGGTCAGCCACGCCCAGAACCACGGCCACGCACGGATGGAGTCGAGGAGCTCGCTCATGCCGGCACCGGCCTGAGGTGCCCCTCGCTCACTCGCTGGCGCTCGCTCATGCCGGCACCGCCGAGAGGAAACGACGATACGACGGCACCGGCATGAGGTGCCCCTCGCTCACTCGCTGGCGCTCGCTCATACGAGGCTCCGCTCCATGAGCACGGCGTCGGCGCCCGAGCGGTAGTAGCCGCGGCGGCGGCCCGTCTCGCGGTAGCCCGCGCCCTTGTAGAGGGCCAGGGCGGCCGCGTTGTCGTCGGCGACCTCGAGCAGGAGCCGTTCGGCACCACGCGCCCGGGCGGCGTCCTGCACGGCCTTCAGCAGTTGCGAGCCGACACCCTGCCGACGCGACCCCAGCCCCACCGCGATGCGCATCAGCTCGGCATCGGGGGCGAACATCCGGATCGAGGCGTAGCCGCGCACCCCGAACTCGTCGACGAGCGCGAGGACGATCCGGTCGCCGACCAGCTCGTCGCGCACCTGGGCTGACGACCACGCGTCGCGGCCGAAGCTCGCGTTCTCGATCGACTCCAGCGTGTCGAGGTCACGCAGGCCCGCGGACCGGATCATGCCAGCTTGGGCGCGACCTGCGGCGTCGCGTCGGGTCGGCGAAGGTACAGGGGCTCGAGCGGGAGCTCGACGGCGTTCCCCCCGGCGACGAGTCCGGCCAGCGCCGCCGCGGACGGGTCGAGCGGGGCACCCTCGACGGACGTGAGGCGGTCGGCGTACAGCACTCCCCCGCGGCCCACGACCGGCAACCCGAGGGCCGCGACCGTGTCGGGGAAGTCCACGGCGGGCCCGCTGACGCGGACGCCGTCGGCAGTGAAGCGGCCCCAGTAGACCTCCTTGCGGCGGGCGTCGGTGGCCACGACGAAGTCGGTGTCGAACCGGCTCGCGGCCTCGGCGGCCAGGATGTCCAGCGAGCAGACGCCGTGGGTGGTCAGACCCAGCGTCCGACCCAGCGTGAGAGCGGTGACGACGCCGACGCGCAGCCCCGTGAACGGTCCGGGCCCGACGCCGGCAGCGACGTCGGTGAGGTCGGCGGGAGTGGCTCCGGCACGCTCCAACGCGGTACGGATCGCGGGCGCCAGCAACTCGCCGTGCGCCATGGCCCCCTCCCCCGTGGCCTCGGCGACGACGGACGAGCCGTCATGGACGGCGACGGAGATCGCCGGGGTGGCGGTGTCGAACGCGAGCAACAGCACGGGCCCAGCCTAGTTGCGACGTGACACGAGGTTCGAGGGCGCTCGTCGTGCCGGGCTCAGCCGAGCAGGGCGCTGCGCAGCGGGACCTCGAGCCAGCGCCGGCCGTGGGGTCGGATCGAGACCACGCGCATCTCGTCCGACGGGATGCCGCTGGCCGTGCCGAGCGGGTCGCCCGGGCTGGCGCCGCGGGTCTCGATCGAGATCGAGAGCCAGCTGTCGGAGAGCTGCTCGGCCATGCCCTCGCCCCACTCCACGACCGTGACGGACTCGTCGGTGGTGGCGTCGAGGTCGATGTCGTCGATCTCGGCGGCGTCGCCGAGGCGGTAGGCGTCGACGTGCACGAGCGGCGGGCCGCCGACCTCGCTCGGGTGGGTGCGCGCGATGACGAAGGTCGGCGAGGTGACGGGTCCACGGACGCCCAGCGCCTCGCCCAGACCCTGCGTGAACGTGGTCTTGCCAGCGCCGAGACCACCGGTGAGCACCAGAAGGTCACCGGCACGCAGCAGCCCGGCGACGCGCGCCGCGAGATCGCGCATCGCATCGGCGTCGGGCACCTCGCGCGCGAGCCAGAGCGTCTTGCCCATCTCGATCGTGGGGCCGTCCTGGCGCACCGGCAGGTAGAGCCGGTGGTTCCAGAACCGGTAGTTCGCGGGCAGCTCCTCGCGCACCGTGAGCCAGATGCCGTCCATCCCGTGCTCCTCGGCCACGTCCTCGGCGACGCCGACCATGACCGACGCGACGCCGCGGTCGCGCCCCAGCGGGTCGACGCTCACGCGCTTGAGGCCGAGCATCCCGGGACGGGAGCGGTCGAACAAGATGGCGCCCATCGGGTGCCCGCGCCGGGTGGCCAGCAGTCCGCCGTCGCGCT
>JBEVDF010000324.1:0-7247 GCA_040514145.1 Aeromicrobium sp. | reverse complement strand
GCGACGTGCGTGCCGTGCCACGAGCTCGGTCCGGCGCCCACCCCGTCGCAGGTGAAGTCGCCACGCCAATCACCCGGATCGGCGGGGCTGCCGTCCCAGCTGTTCCCGTCGTTCGCGCTGATGTACTTCTTGCGGTACTTGACCTTGGTGCAGGACGCGTTCAGGCATCGATACTCGTCGTCAACGAAGTCGCGGCCAGCGACGAAGCGCCCCCGGAGGTCGGGGTGCTTGGGCAGGATCCCCGTGTCGATGACTGCCACACGAACGTTCGGGCGGCCCGTCGTGATGTCCCAGGCACGGTCCGCCTGCACGCTCCACGTGCCGTGGAGGTTCCACAGGTAGTCCTCGTAGTACGTGTCCGTAGCGCTCGCCGAGGGCATCCGCACCCCGTTGGGCACCGCCCAGTCCACATCGCGATGGCGCTCCAGCTCCTCGATGGCGGACTCGAGGTCACTCTCATCGACCTGGTCCGACAGCGAGAGCAGACCGAGGTCCGATCCGGACTCCGTATCCGTGACGGTCACTCCATCGGGCAACTCGTCCGACACGTCGTCGACCAGGTCGGCCACCTCCGAGTCGGCCGCATCGGTCAACTTGACGATGAGACCACGCGCAGGCTGCTCGACCTTCGCGTCGTTCAGCGGCGCCGCGAGAAGCGGGGGCTCGTCCTGGGCGACCGCGGCCATCGCGCCGGCCGCGAGGGCGAGCGACGTCACCAGCGGGACGACGAGAGTGAGTGGACGGCGCAGGCGCTGCGTCATGGATGGACCTTCCCCGAATCAGCTGCCGCCTCAGCGTCGAGGGGCCCGGCGAGCATATCCCGAAACCTCGCGATCCCCACGATCGCCGATGGCCCCGGGAACGACGCAGCGCCCACCCCGTGCGGGGTGGGCGCTGCGTACGGAGGTGTTACTTGGACTCGTCCTCGGTGACCTCAGCGGTCTCCTCGGTGGCCTCGTCGGCGGGAGCCTCGGTGACCTCAGCGGTCTCCTCGGCGGGCGCCTCGGTGGCCTCGTCGGTCACGGTCTCCTCGACCGGGGCCTCCTCGACGACCGGAGCGGTCTCGGCCTTCGTCGCCTGCTTCTGCGACTGGGGCTCGAACTCCTTGGCCTCGACGATCTCGATGACGGCCATGGGGGCGTTGTCGCCCTTGCGCGGACCGATCTTCGTGATGCGCGTGTAGCCGCCCGGACGGGTGGCCATGGCCGGGCCGATCTCCGTGAAGAGGGTGTGCAGGACACCCTTGTCACGGATGACCTTCACGACGTGGCGGCGGTTGGCCACCGTGTCGGTCTTGGCCTTGGTGATGAGGTGCTCGGCGTAGGGGCGCAGGCGCTTGGCCTTGGCCTCGGTCGTGGTGATGCGGCCGTGCTCGAACAGGCTCTGGGCCAGGTTCGCCAGGATCAGCCGCTGGTGCGAGGGGCTGCCGCCGAGGCGAGGACCCTTGGTGGGGGTGGGCATGTCGTTACTCCTGAATCAGTGGTGTCAGAGCAGTTCAGTACTGCTCGTCCTCGGCGAAGCTGGCGTCCTCGTCGAAGTTGTCGATGACGGCGGACGGGTCGAATCCCGACGGGCTGTCCTTGAGGGCCAGACCGAGCTCGGCGAGCTTGGCCTTGACCTCATCGATCGACTTCGAGCCGAAGTTGCGGATGTCCAGCAGGTCCTGCTCGCTGCGCGTGATCAGCTCACCCACCGAGTGGATGCCCTCGCGCTTGAGGCAGTTGTAGGAACGGACGGTGAAGTCCAGGTCCTCGATCGCCAGGGCGAGGTCGGCAGCCAGCTGCTCGTCGACCGGCGAGGGGCCGATGTCGATGCCCTCGGCCTCGACGTTCAGCTCGCGAGCCAGACCGAACAGCTCGACCAGGGTGGACCCGGCCGACGCGATCGCGTCACGCGGCAGGATCGAGGCCTTGGTCTCGACGTCGATGATCAGCTTGTCGAAGTCGGTGCGCTGCTCGACTCGGGTGGCCTCGACCTTGTAGGTGACCTTCAGCACGGGGCTGTAGATCGAGTCGACCGGCATGCGGCCGATCTCCTCGTCGCCCGTCTTGTTCTGGACGGCCGAGACGTAGCCGCGGCCACGCTCGACGACCAGCTCGATCTCGAGGCGACCCTTGCCGTTCAGCGTCGCGACGTGCAGGTCCGGGTTGTGGACCTCCACACCGGCCGGCGGCGTGATGGCGGCGGCGGTGACGTCACCGGCCTCATCGGCGCGCAGGTACATGACGACGGGCTCGTCGATGGTCGAGGAGACCACGAGGTTCTTCAGGTTGAGGATGATCTCGGTGACGTCCTCGGTGACGCCCTCGATGGTCGAGAACTCGTGGAGGACGCCGTCGACCTTGATCGAGGTGACGGCCGCACCCGGGATCGACGACAGCAGCGTACGACGCAGCGAGTTGCCGAGGGTGTAGCCGAATCCGGGCTCCAGGGGCTCGATGACGAACCGCGAACGGAACTCGTCGACGACCTCTTCGGACAGGACGGGGCGCTGGGCGATCAGCATGGTTCTTCCTTTCCGGACCCACCACTATTTGAGGGCCGGTTTGGTGGACAGATGGGGTGGATCAGATCTTCGAGTAGAACTCGACGATGAGCTGTTCCTGGATCGGCACGGTGATCTGCTCGCGGACCGGGCGCTGGTGCACCAGGATCCGACCACGATCGGGCGAGACGTCGAGCCAGCCGGGCACGGTGTCGGCGTCGTGGGTCTCACGCGCGACGATGAACGGCGTGGTCTCCAGGCTCTTGGGCTTGACGTCGATGATGTCGTGCTTGCTGACCTGGAACGACGGGATGTTCGTCTTCACGCCGTTGACGATGAAGTGACCGTGGGTCACCAGCTGGCGGGCGTGACGACGCGTGCGGGCCAGGCCGGCACGGTAGACGACGTTGTCCAGGCGGCTCTCGAGCAGGGTCAGCAGGTTGTCACCGGTCTTGCCGGGACGACGCGAGGCCAGCTCGTAGTACTTGCGGAACTGCTTCTCGAGAACGCCGTAGGTGTAACGCGCCTTCTGCTTCTCCTGCAGCTGGGTGCGGTACTCCGACTCCTTGACGCGCGTGCGGCCGTGCTGGCCGGGCGCGTACGGACGGCGCTCGAAAGCCTTGTCCCCACCAACGAGGTCGACGCCGTAACGGCGCGACTTCTTGGTGAGAGGTCCGGTGTAACGGGCCATGGTTGATTACTCCTTGAGGAAAAGTCGACGACGCGTCAGAGACGACGGTGCTTGGGCGGACGGCAGCCGTTGTGGGGGCTGGGGGTCACATCAGAGATGGTGCCGACCTCGAGGCCGATACCACTGAGCGACCGGATCGCCGTCTCGCGGCCCGAACCGGGGCCCTTCACGAAGACGTCAACCTTCTTCATGCCGTGATCCATGGCCTGACGGCCGGCGGACTCGGCGGCCATGCCGGCGGCGTAGGGCGTCGACTTGCGCGAGCCCTTGAAGCCGACGGTTCCACCCGAGGCCCACGCGATGACCGCACCACTGGGGTCGGTGATCGTCACGTGCGTGTTGTTGAACGTGCTCTTGATGTGGGCTTCGCCCTGAACGACGTTCTTCTTCTCCTTGCGGCGAACCTTCTTGCCAGCTGTCTTAGGAGGCATGCGCTATCACTTCTTCTTTCCGGCGACGGTGCGCTTGGGACCCTTGCGGGTACGCGCGTTGGTCTTGGTGCGCTGGCCGCGAACGGGCAGGTGCGCACGGTGACGGCGGCCCTGGTACGAGCCGATCTCCATCTTGCGGCGAATGTCCGCGGTGACCTCGCGGCGCAGGTCACCCTCGACCTGGTAGTTCGCCTCGATGTAGTCACGGAGTGCGACGAGCTGGTCGTCGGTCAACTCGTGAACGCGGGTGTTGGGGTCGATGCCGGTGGCGGCGAGGGTCTCGATCGCACGAGTGCGACCGATACCGAAGATGTACGTGAGTCCGATCACCACGCGCTTTTCGCGCGGCAGATCCACTCCGACGAGGCGTGCCATGTGCTGGCAGTTCCTTTCGGTTCGGCAGAGGTGTCGTCACCTGGGGCACCTCGATCGCCTCGATCGAGCTCCGGCCTCTGCGCCGGAGGTGACACCCGGGGCTCCGCCTGGTGGCGGGGCCCGGATGAGCCGTCAGATGTTCAGGGTGCTGCGTTGAAGAAGTTCTCTGCTCAGCCCTGGCGCTGCTTGTGGCGCGGGTTCTCGCAGATGACCATGACGCGGCCGTGGCGACGAATCACCTTGCACTTGTCACAGATCTTCTTCACGCTCGGGTTGACCTTCATCGAGAAGCTCTCTCTTCGGTACGAACTGAACGTGCGGGATGTGTAGTTGTCACTTGTAGCGGTAGACGATGCGACCACGGCTGAGGTCGTACGGCGAGAGTTCCACCACGACACGGTCCTCGGGGAGGATCCGGATGTAGTGCTGGCGCATCTTGCCGCTGATGTGCGCGAGGACCTTGTGGCCATTGGCCAGCTCGACCCGGAACATCGCGTTGGGCAGGGCCTCGACGACCGCACCCTCCATCTCGATGACGCCTTCTTTTTTCGCCATACACCTCAACTTCTTCGTATCGACTGTTCGACCTGACACGCACGTGTCCCCACCTCGAAAGGTCTGCCGGAGGGCATGGGGATACGGCCCGACAAGGCCGACACACAAGTCTACGCTGAAAGGGGTGCTGGACTCAAATCGACCACGGGACGCCGGCCTGGAGCACCGCTTCGTCGAGCGCGGCGGTGCGCAGTCCGGTGATCTGCTGGTAGTCCGGATCACCGACCATCTGGCTGAACGCCTGCCGCGACGGGTAGCGCACCAGCAGCACCGCGTCCCACGACCAGCCGTCCGGAGCGACCAGGGCCGTGGCGAGGTCGCCCGCATACACGACCTCGCCGCCGACCTTCTCCAGGAACGGGCCGATCCGCTCGCTGTACTCGCGGTAGGAGGCGACGCCGTCCTCGCGGAACTGCAGCAGGTTGAGCATCACGACGGGACCGCCGGGGTCCTCGGCGAGGAAGCGCTTGAGGTCGGCGCCGGTGGGATCGACAGGCATGGCCCGACCGTAGCCGTTCTCAGTCCATTCCGGTGATGAGCGCGCGATGGAACGCACTCCCCCGCTCGAGCGTGTCGATCGCGACCTTCTCGTTCGGCGCGTGGATCGAGTCGCGCTGCGCGCGGGTCATGTGCAGGGGCGCGAACCGGTAGACCGAGTCGCTGATCCGGGTGAAGTGGCGCGAGTCGGTGCCGCCGGTCTGCACGTAGGGCACCACGGCGATCTCGGGCCCGAGCGCCGCGATCGCCTCTTGCAGCGCGCGCCACGCGTCGTTGTCGGTGCGCGAGACCGGGGGCGGGTCCTCGCCGTCCATCCGCTCGATCTCGACGTCCAGGCCGCGGAACAGCTTCTCCAGCCGGCCGCGCAGCCGCTCGCGGGTGTCGCCCACCGCGAGCCGGACGTTGACGTTGGCACGCGCCTCGGTGGCCAGCACGTTGCGGGCCGGACTGCCGCTGAGCTGGGTCACGGCCATCGTCGTGCGGACCATGGCCCCGGTCTCCTTGCCCAGCCGCGCCAGCAGCTCGGCCACGGGACGGTTGGCCCGGCCGGCGTGCTGGAGCACCGGCCCGAGCGGCCGCGGCACCAGGCCCGACAGCGCGTCGAGCATCTGCAGGACCGGGTCGGACAGGTGGGGCGTGGCCGGGTGGCGGTCGATGCGCACGATGGCACGGGCCAGGCGTGCGGTGGCGCCGTTCTTCTCCGGGGTGGAGGCGTGGCCTCCCCCGCCGCGGGCGAGCAGGCCCACGTCGACCGTGCCCTTCTCCACGATGGCCACCATCGCGGTGGTCGCCGACACTCCGGGCAGCCCGTCGTCCACGATCGCGCCGCCCTCGTCCGAGACGAGCCACGGGCGCACCCCCATCGAGTCGAGGTGGTCGACCACCTCGGAGGCGCCGTGCCCGAACACCTCCTCGTCGGCCCCGAAGGAGAGGTAGACGTCGCGGGCCGGCTCGAATCCCTGCGCCAGCAGCGACTCCACCGCCTCGGCGATGCACACCAGCGGTCCCTTGTCGTCGAGCGCGCCGCGGCCGTGGACGAAGCCGTCCTCGATCACGCCCGCGAACGGGTCGCGGTCCCACTGCTCCGCCGGGGCGGGGACCACGTCGTAGTGGGCCATGAGCACGAGCGGCCGATCCGTGCTCCGACCGGGCCAGCGGAAGAGCAGCGTGCCGCCCGGGAACTCGGTGAGCTCCAGCGCGGCGTGCAGGCTCGGGTACAGCCGGGCGAACGTCTCGCGAAAGGCCACGAACTCGGCCTCGTCGCGCTCGTCCGGAGCCGACACGGTGCGGCAGCCGATCAGCTCGGCCAGGCGTGCGGCGGCGTTCATCGTCCGATCTCCTCCTCGATCCCGGCCGGGTCGGCGAATGCCAGCCGCGGCACGAAGGTCAGTCCGACCGCGGCCACGAACGCCGTGGCCGAGCAGACGATCCAGACGGTGTAGTAGCCCGACAGGGAGGCGGCCGTCGCGTGGGTGGCACCCGCGGCCAGGGCCACGCCGAAGATGCACGAGGCGAACGATCCGCCGATGGTCTTGGTGGTGTTCGTGAGCGCGGCCGCGATGCCGGTCTGGCCCGGGGGAGCGGCCGCGGCCGCCGCGGCCGGCATGGCGCCCACCAGCGCGCCGGATCCCACCCCCGCGATGAACATGTTCAGGAACACCTGCCACGTCTCGTCGTGGAAAGGCAGGAACAGCGCGTAGCCGACCGCCACCAGGAAAGTCGCCCCGATCAGCGCGATGCGCGGCGTCGTCAGGCGCGAGAGCAGCGGGTAGAGCAGCGCGCCCGCGATCATCGAGATGAGGTAGACGCCGATCAGCACGGAGATGCTCCCGGCCGCCAGGCCCAGCCCGTAGCCGTTCACCGGGTCGGTGCCCGCGAAGGTGGCCAGCGGGGCCTGCGCGCCGAGCAGGCTGATGCCCACCAGGCCGGCCGTCACCATCACCGGCCACATGGTGGGCCGGCGCAGCACCCGGATGTCGATGGCCGGATCGGGCTGCCGCAGCTCGAAGGCCCCGAAGGGCACGAACATCAGAGCCCCGAGGGCGATCAGCGCCCAGACCCACCAGGTCTCGGGCCCGTTGATGCGCAGGAAGGTCAGCCCGCTCGTGATCAGCAGCAGTGCGAGCGTGAGCAGGGTGAAGCCCACGAGGTCGAGCCGGCGCCCCGGCAGCGGGGTCGACTCGGGCACCCCGAACAGGATGACGAAGAACAC
>JBEVDF010000307.1:0-3365 GCA_040514145.1 Aeromicrobium sp. | reverse complement strand
GGGCGGCCTCGGCGTTCATCGCCGTCCAGTGCGCGCGGAAGTTCACGACGAACTGCTCGTCGACGTCCTATTCGCTCGTGGTGTCGAGCGGGCCGGGCTGCTGGATCGTGGCGCCGTTGTTGAAGGCGCCGTCGAGCCGGCCGTGCAGGCGCTCGACGTGGTCGACGGCGGCGCGGATGCTGTCGCGGTCGGCGAGGTCCAGGGCGACGGCGTCGGCGGTGCCGCCCTGCGCGCGGACGTCGGCGACGACCTGGTGCCCGGCGAGCCGAAGCCCTTCGTCGACCCCGACACCTGCGACGAGCGCCTGGTCGCGGACGCGGCCATCGACGCCCTCGCGATCATGACCAACGAGAGTGCGCGGCTGCGCGACGCGGAGATCGAGCTGCACGAGGTGATCCAGGACCTGATGGGTCAGCTCGACCGGTTCCACGCGACGCGCACCTACAAGGCCAAGGAGCGCATGGTCGCGATGTCGAGGACCAACCCGTTGGCGCGCGCGGGCCTCTCGGTCTACCGCCGGTTGCGCGGCAGGAGCTCGCGGTCGACGTAGCGACCGATCTTCCAGGTCGAGAACCCGTCGGCGCCCGCCCCGACCAGGCCACCGACCACCGGCACCCGCCGACCGACGGTCGTGGCGATCCGCTTGCCGGCCACCATGGTGATCAGCTCGGAGGCGACCTCGTTGGCCATCACGACGTCCACGTGCGGGTCGTGGACCGGCGCCGTCGCCAGGGCCATCGGCGGGCCGGGGATCTTCTTCTTCTTGATCAGCGCGAGCACCCGCTCCTCACCGAGGAGGCTCGCCAGGATCGCGTTCCGGGTGCGCTTGTCAGCGAGGTCGTAGCCCCGCAGGTGGGCGATCCCCGCCACCATCCGGCACTGGATCAGCGCCAGCCCGGTGATGTTGGTCGGCACCATGACGGCCATCGTCACCAGCCCACCGATGTTGGTCAGGAAGCCCTGCGCACCCGCCAGCCGGACGTTGTTCTCGATCACCTCGCGGATGGCCTTGTCGACGTCGCCCTTCTGCTCGTCGAGCTGCTTCTCGGCCGCCAGCGCGGCACTGTCGAGCGGCCCCACCCCTCGAATGGCCCGCTCCAGGGCGTGGTGCACGAACCCCGCCGTGACGTTGGGGGCAAGCTCGGTGACCTTGGGCGCGAAGGTCTGACCGATTCGCTTGGAGAGGCTCATGCCTGAAGCCTACAAACCACCCCACATCCCCTGAGACGATGAGCCCGTGCCCGTCGAACCGTCCCCCACCTCCTGGGGCTTCCCACGTGCCGACTCCGGCGAGGGGGACCTGGTGGCCATCGGTGCCGACCTCGCGCCGGGAACGGTGCTCGCGGCCTACCGCCGGGGGCTCTTCCCGATGGCCGTCGACGCACCGGGGGCGGCGAGCCGGCACGGGCGGGGACGGTCCGAGCTGGCCTGGTGGTCACCGGAGCAGCGCGGGGTGCTGCCCCTCTCGTCGCTGCGGGTGACGCACTCGATGCGGCAGTCCGCCCGGCACTTCGAGGTGCGCGTGGACACGGCGTTCGTCGAGGTGGTCTCGGGGTGCGCGGACCCGTCGCGGTCAGGTGGCTGGATCGACGACGAGATCATCGCGGCGTACACCGAGCTGCACCGCCTGGGCTGGGCACACTCCGTCGAGTCCTGGCGCGACGGGGAGCTCGCCGGCGGGCTGTACGGCGTCGCCATCGGCGGCCTGTTCGCCGGGGAGTCGATGTTCACCCGGGCACGCGACGCCTCGAAGGTCGCGTTGATGGCACTGGTGGAGCTGCTCAGCGACGAGTACGCCGGCCGGCGGTTGCTCGACACCCAGTGGCAGACCCCGCACCTCGCGACGCTCGGCGTGGTGGAGGTGCCGCGGGAGGACTATCTCCAGCGGCTGGAGGTCGCGCTCGGTCTCCCGCTTCCAGCTGCCTTCGCCGGCTAGACGACGAGCGGGTCGCCGTCGTCCGCGACCATCGCACGGCCTGCGTCGGCCCAGTCGATCATCCCGCCGGCGAGGTTGATCGCCTCGAAGCCCTTCTCCCGCAGGAACGCGGTGGCCTGGGAGGACCGCCCACCCACCTTGCAGACCACCAGCAGCTGCTGGTCGACCGGGAGCTCGCCCGCCCGATCGGGGAGCTCGGTGAGCGGGATGTGCAGGGCACCGTCGATGCGCCCGTGGCGCCATTCGATCGGTTCGCGCACGTCGAGGACCGTCACGCCCTCGGGGATGGGATCGGGGACCTGGGCGACCTCGATCGTTGGAACTTCAATCATGTGGGCAGGCTACTTCAGGAGACGCGACATGCGCCTGTCGGCCAACGGTTTTCCCCCGGTCTGGCAGGTGGCGCAGTACTGCAGGCTCGAGTCCGCGAAGCTGACCTCGCGCACCGTGTCACCGCAGACCGGGCAGGCCATCCCGGTGCGGCCGTGCACGGCCATGTGGCTCTTCTTCTCGCCCTTGAGCTCACTCGCGGCCAGGCCGGCCGACCGGGCCACCGCGTCACCGAGGACGTCGCGGATCGCGTCGTGCAGCGTCTGCAGCTCGGCCTCGCTCAGGCTGTTCGAGGGCTTGAAGGGCGACATCCTCGCGGCGTGCAGGAGCTCGTCGGAGTAGGCGTTGCCGATGCCCGCGATCGTGCCCTGGTGTCGCAGGACTCCCTTGATCTGCGCCCGGCCGGCGCTCTGCAGGATCTCGCCGAGGACCTCGACGGTGAACTCGTCGGCGAGCGGGTCCGGGCCGAGCCGCGCGATGCCCTCGACGTCGGAGGGGTCGCGGACGACGTACAGCGCCAGGCTCTTGCGGGTGCCGGCCTCGGTGATGTCCAGGCCGGAGCCGTTGTCCAGCACCACCCGGGCCGCCAGCGGCGACTTGTTGCTCGGCCGCGGTGGGACCGGCGGCACCTCCTCCTTCCACCGCACCCAGCCGGCGCGGGCGAGATGGAGCACGAGGTGGGTTCCGGAGACGTCGAAGTCGAGGAACTTGCCGTGCCTGCTGACGCCGTCGACCATGCCGCCGGCCAGCGCAGAGATCGGCGGGTCATAGGTCTTCAGGCAGCTGAACGCGGCGATGTCCACGCGCACGATGGCGCGACCGTCCAGGCGCTTCGACAGGTCCTGGACCAAGGCTTCGACCTCGGGCAGCTCGGGCACGCGCCCACGTTACTGCGACGACCCACGCCGGTAACCCACAGAGGCGCCTCTCGTTGTCAGCACATGCGCCGTCACCTCGCCCGCCCAGTGCTCGCCCTCGCCACCGTCCTCCTCGTCGGGCTCGCGCCGGCATCGTCGTACGCCGCCGACCCCGAGCCGGGCAGTCCCGCCTATGTGGCCCGTGACGCCCAGAACATCCTGGACGCCTACGGTCGGATCAC
>JBEVDF010000042.1:0-3462 GCA_040514145.1 Aeromicrobium sp. | reverse complement strand
GACGAGGGCCAGACCGGCCTCTACCTGTGATCACCGGCGACCGGCTCCCGTTCCGCCGGTTGCGCCTGCCCCACTCCGACGTCTCGCTGCGCGACCGTCTCGACCGTGTACGGAACAACTGGAGGCTCCTGCTACGCCTCGCGGTCTCCACCGGCGCGGCGTTCACCATCGCGACCTACGCCTTGGGGCACACCCAGGCCTTCTTCGCGCCGATCGCCGCCGTCATCACGCTGCTGGCCGGCGCGGGCCGTCGTCAGCGGGTGGTCTTCGAGCTCGTCCTCGGGGTCGCCTTCGGCGTGCTCGTGGGGGAGATGCTGATCCTGGCGATCGGCCGCGGCGGGTGGCAGATGGCCCTGATCGCCTCGCTGACCGCGGTGGTGGCGATGCTGTTCAACCTCACCGGCATGGCGCTCACGCAGGCGATCAACTCCGGCGTCCTGCTGGCAGCGGTCGTCCCGCTGGCCGGCGCGACGAACCCCGCCCTGACCCGGTTCATCGACGCGCTCATCGGCGGGCTCTGTGGGTTCATCATGATGCTCGTGCTGCCTCGCGACACCGTGCGTGACATCGACGAGAGCCTGCAGAAGCTGTTGTCCGGACTGGCCGGCGTGCTGACGGACATCGGGAAGGCCCTGCGCGCGAACGACGCCGAGCCGGCCGACCGAGCGCTGGCCGCCGCGCGCGACGCGCAGCCGATCATCGAGTCCCTGCACTCCACGGCCGCGAACGTCAGTGAGATCGTCCGCCTCGCACCCCTGCGGTGGCACCAGCGGGCCGACGTCGAGCGCTACGCGGGCAGCGTGAACGACCTCGACAACGCCCTGCGCGACGCGCGCGTCATGGCCCGGCGGGTCGCGTCGATGCTGCGCCACGGCGAGCGGGCCCCCGAGCGGCTGGCCGAGGCGGTCGAGACGCTGGTCGAGGCGGTGCGGATCTACGCCGACGAGTTCGCCTCGGCCGTCGACCTCGAGCGCGCCAACGAGCGGCTCGTCGAGGCCTCCGACCTGGCCATGCGCGCGATGGGTGAGCGGCTGACGGTCAACACGGCCTCGATCGCCGCGCAGGTGCGGTCGCTGGCCGCCGATCTGCTGATGGCCGGGGGAGTGCCGCGCACCGCCCTGGACGACCTGCTGGACGTGGACTGATGGAGCCGCGCCACCTGCTGGAGGAGCTGCGCCGACGTCTCGGCCTGCTCGTCCGGGACGAGGAATCCGAGAATCCCGACGAGGAACCCTCGACAGGCGAGGACTGAGTCCACTACCTTCGATGAGTCGCTCCGTCCGGAGTGACATCGCACACACCAGGAGGTGAGCCCCGATGACCCACGTCTTCGCGCTCACGAACGCCCGCGGGCGTGCCTCCGTTGTGTTGCTGACCTAGTCGATTCCTGTCGACCCGTATCACCAGCCGCTTCGGACGCTCGTCCGGAGCGGCTCTTCTTTTGCCCACCCACCCACGAATCAGAAAGGAGGCGCGTCATGACCACGACCCTCACCCCCCACCTCATGCCCGCGAACACCACTGCCCCGACCACAGTCCCGAACCCCGGGACCGTCCACGCGGAGGCGACCACGGGAGAGGAGGTGACCTCCATGTCGTTGTTCGAGTTCAAGAGTCAGCCGCGACCGCGCGCCGACCTCGATCGAATCGTGGTCCTGGAACGGATCAAGCATCGTCGACGCGCTGAGCGCCAGGCGTCCATGCTCTACAGCCAGGTGTGGGGCATTCGCGCCAACCGCTGAACCAGCGAAACGAGGCGCGCGCCGGGACTCGGTCCCGGTGCGCGCCTCGTGTGCGTCTGACCGACTACCGGCCCTGCAGGGCCTCGGCGTAGGCCAGGATCCGCTTCGCGTCGCGGATGTGCAGCTCCTCGATCATCTTGCCGTTGAACGTGGCGACGCCCTTCTTCTCGGCGGCCGCCTCGTCGAACGCGGCGATCATGCCCTGGGCGCGCTCGATGTCGGCCTCGCTGGGGGCGAACACCTCGTTGGCCGGCTCGACCTGCGTCGGGTGGATGAGCGTCTTGCCGTCGAAGCCCATCTCGCGACCCTGGCGAGCCTCGGCGGCGAAGCCCTCAGGGTCCTTGACGTCGTTGTAGACGCCGTCGATGACGACCTTGCCCGCGGCGCGGACGGCCAGCAGCGTCCACGACAGGGCGGTGAGCACGACGGGGTTGCGGCCCGGCACGTGCAGGCCGTACGTCTCGTTGACGATGTCGTTCGTGCCCATGACGATCACCGTGAGGCGCTCGTGAGCGGCGGCGATCTCCTCGGCGTGCAGCAGTGCCGTGGGCGTCTCGATCATGGCCCACAGCTGCGTGGTCTCGGGCGCGCCGGCGGCCTCGATGGCGGCGACGAGGTCGCGCACCTGCTCGGCCGACTCGACCTTGGGCACCAGGATCGCGTCCGGGCCGGCCTTGGCGGCCGCGGCGATGTCGGCGTCGTGCCACTGCGTGCCGATCGAGTTCACCCGGATCGCGAGCTCACGGTGTCCGTACTCGCCCGAGGTGACGGCGGCGCACACGTTGGCGCGGCCGGCGTCCTTCGCGTCGGGGGACACCGAGTCCTCGAGGTCGAGGATCAGCGCGTCGGCGTCGATCGACTTGGCCTTCTCCAGCGCGCGCTCGTTGGCGCCCGGCATGTAGAGGACGGAACGGCGGGGGCGGATCTCGGTCATCTCAGGCTCCTCAGAGGTCGTAGGCCGCGGCCAGGTCGGGATCGCGCTCGGCCAGGGACTTGGCCAGGTCGAGCATGACGAGGCACTGCTTGCAGGAGGCGTCGTCCTCCATCTTCCCGTCGATCATCACGGCGCCGGAGCCGTCGCCCATCGCCTCGACGACGCGCTTCGCGTGCGCGACGTCCTCGGGGCTGGGGGAGAAGACCTTCTTGGCGATGTCGATCTGCACGGGGTGCAGGCTCCACGCGCCGACGCAGCCGAGCAGGAACGCGTTGCGGAACTGGTCCTCGCACGCGACGACGTCCTTGATGTCACCGAAGGGGCCGTAGAACGGGAGGATGTCGTTCATCGCGCAGGCGTCGACCATGCGCGCGATCGTGTAGTGCCACAGGTCCTGCTGGTAGGTGGCGCGACCGACGGTGAGGTCCTCGCCGGTGGGGTCCTGGCGCACGAGGTAGCCCGGGTGGCCGCCACCGACGCGGGTGGTCTTCATGCGGCGGCTGGCGGCGAGGTCGGCCGGGCCGAGGCTGATGCCCTGCATGCGCGGGCTGGCCGCGGCGATCTCCTCCACGTTGGCGACGCCCTCGGCGGTCTCGAGGATGGCGTGCACGAGGATCTGGCGGTCGAGGCCGGCGCGGGCCTCGAGCTGGGCCAGCAGGCGATCGACGTAGTGGATGTCCTGGGCGCCCTCGACCTTCGGCACCATGATGACGTCGAGCTTGTCCCCGATCTCGGTGACCAGCGTGATGATGTCGTCGAGCGCCCACGGGGAGTCGAGGCTGTTCA
>JBEVDF010000036.1:0-4557 GCA_040514145.1 Aeromicrobium sp. | reverse complement strand
GTCGCGAACAGCTCGCGCAACAGGTACATGAGGAAGGTCGAGAACAGCTGCGGCTGGTCCTGCACGCCGGGCACCTCGAGCAGCGAGACGATGCCCCGGCCCGCTTCGTCGGTGCGCAGCACGTCGGTCACGTCGAACGCCGGCTCGCCGAAGAACACGTCGGCGCCGGAGTCGGCGAAGGTCACCAGCTCGCGCAGGATGACCCCGACCGTGGCGCTGGAGAGCCCGCCGATCGCCTTCAGCTCGGGCTTGCCCTCGGCACTGTCGAGGAACGCCACGACGGCCCGCAGGTCCTCCAGCGTCACGAGGCGCAGCCCGGCCTTGCGGGCGTAGTGGAACACCAGCGAGAGCGAGGACTCCTGGGTGGTGTTGAGGTCGAGCACCTTCGACAGCAGGATCGGCCCGAACGACTCCACGGTGGCGCGGATCGGCACGCCGATGCCCTTGGAGCCGAGCGCGTAGAACTCGGTGGGGAACGCCGTGGCCTGCCAGTCCTGCCCGATGCTGGCGGTGCGGGCGAGCAGCTTCTCGTTCGAGGCGCCGGGCGTGGCGATGCCCGAGAGGTCGCCCTTGATGTCGGCCGCGAAGACCGGCACACCGCCGGCCGAGACCTGCTCGGCCAGCACCTGGAGGGTCTTCGTCTTGCCCGTGCCGGTGGCACCGGCGACGAGTCCGTGGCGGTTCAGCATGCCGAACGGGATCCGCACGGGGACGTCGGCCCGCGGCTCCCCGCCGTCGACGAGCGCACCGATCTCCAGCGCCGGGCCCTCGAACGCGTACCCGGTCCGGATCTGGGCGACCTGCTCGCTCTCGGCGCCCGCATCGGGGGTCGCGGCGGGTGCCTGCGCGGCAGCCTTCTGCGCGGCCTCCGCGGCGGCGGCGAGCTCGTCGGCGTGCCGCTGGGCCGCCTCTGCGGCGGCGCGAGCCTCGTCGGCGGCCTGCCTGGCCGTGGCGACGTCGTCGGCGGTGGGATCGGTCTCGGTCATTGGCTCAGGCTAGTTCTCCCGGGCCCGATCACGACGATGCGCGGCGAACCGCGAGAGTCGGCGGTGGCGCCGTCGGTGCGGACCGCCCCTTAGACTGGCGGGGTGATCTTTCGCCGCGTGGGGGATGGGCGGCCGTACCCCGACCATGGACTGACCCAGAGTCAGTGGGCTGCCATCGCGCCCACCCAGGTCCGGCTCGACGACCTCACGACCACGAAGACCACCCTCGATCTGGAGACGCTGCTCGACACCGACTCCACCTACTTCGGCGACCTGTTCGCGCACGTCGTCGGCTGGAAGGGCGAGCTCTTCCTCGAGGACGGGCTCCACCGGGCCCTGCGGGCCGCGCTGCAGCAGCGCACCATGGTCCACGCGCGGGTGCACACGATCGGGAAGCAGTCATGAGCAAGGCAGTCGAGCGGCTCGTCGTCGCGGCCACCGCGGGCGTGTTCGTCGCCGGCACGGCGCTGGGGGTCAACCTCGCGTTCTCCAAGCCCGAGCCCGTCGCTGCCGAGCCCACCTGCGAGGTCAAGAAGATCGCGAAGGGCGAGGTGCTCAGCAGCAATCTCGTCATGGTGCACGTCTACAACTCCAGCCAGCGCGCCGGCATCGCCAACCGCGTCAAGATCAACCTCGAGCGCCGCGGGTTCCTCGGCGGTGTCGCGCAGAACAATCCCGGCCAGATGAAGGCCAAGAACGTCACGGTGCTCACGACCGACCCCGCCGATCCGCGGGCCAAGCTCGTCGCCCGCCAGTTCAAGGGCAAGGTCGCGTTCGAGGGTGCCGACTTCGAGACCGAGGACGGCATCTCGGTGCTGATCGGGCCGGACTACGACGGACTGAAGAAGGCGGGCACGAAGCTCAAGGCGGCACGCGACGTCTCGGTCTGCGTCCCCTCGATCACCCTCCCGTGACGACTACGCGCCCTGACCGGGGCGCGGATCGAGGTCCCAGCCGGCCAGTCGGCCGTGGCGGGCCACCTCGCGCAGCCGTTGCTCCACCTTCTCGCGCAGCTCGCGCGTCGTGACGATCAGCAGCTCGTCGCCCACGCGGATCCGCGTGGTGCGGTGGGGCACCAGCGTGGAGTCGTCGCGGACCACCATCGTCACCGAGGCTCCCCGGGGCAGGCGCAGCTCGCCCACCTCCACGCCGGCCAGGCGCGAGGTCGGCGGCACGTGGATCTGCAGCAGGTCGGCCGAGATCCGCTCCAGCGGCGCCGCGTCGATCTCCACGTCGCGCCCGCGATCGCTCTCGACCCCGCACCAGCGGGCCAGCCGGCCCAGCGGCGCGGCCTGGATGACCGTGTAGACCACGACGGCCACGAACGTCATGTTGAACAGGTCGATCGAGTGGCTGACGCCGTTCGCCAGGGGGATCGTCGCCAGCACGATCGGCACCGCTCCGCGTAGTCCGGCCCAGCCGATGAAGAGCTGCTCGCGCCACCCCACGCGGAACCACGCGGCGCAGGCGGCGACCGACGCCGGACGCGCCACGAAGGTGAGCAGCGCGCCGATGCCCACACCGGCGCCGATGTGCCAGAGCTCGATGTCGCTCGGGTGCACCAGCAGGCCGAGCATGACGAACAGCCCGATCTGTGCCAGCCAGCCGATGCCCTCGACGAACGACCGGGTGGCCGAGCGGTGCGGCAGCTCGGTGTTCCCCAGCACCACCGCGGCCACGTAGACCGCCGCGAAGCCGCTCGCGTGGATGAGCGCGGCCGAGGAGTAGGCCAGGACGGTGACGGCGAAGACCACGAGCGGGTAGAGGCCCGCCGCGGGCAGGGCGGCGCGGCGCAGCAGGCGCGCACCGCCTGCACCCACCAGGAGTCCCAGCAGCGCGCCGATCACGAGCTCGAAGACCACGAGCGCGAGGAAGCCCGCCGCGCCGTAGTCTCCGATCTCGCCGACGCTGATCGCCGTGACGAGCACGACGATGGGGGCGTCGTTGAGGCCCGACTCGGTCTCCAGGACACCCGAGACCCGCGACTTCAGCGGCACCGAGCGCAGCACCGAGAACACGGCGGCGGCGTCGGTGGGCGACAGCACCGCGGCGATGAGGACGGCCAGCTGCCAGTCGAGCCCGAACAGGTAGTGCGCGCCCGCGGCCACGATGCCGACGCTGATCGAGGTGCCCACCGTCGCCAGCAGCACGCCGAGCCCGAGCGCGGGCCGCATCGTGGTCCAGTTCGTCGTGAGGCCGCCCTCGGCCAGGATGAGGATCAGTGCCGACAGGCCCAGGACGAGCGCGATGTCCGGGTCGGCGAAATGGACCCCCGCGCCGTCGTAGCCGATGAGGATGCCCAGGCCCAGGTACATCAGCAGCGACGGCAGCCCGATGCCCACCGAGAGGCGCACGGCCAGGACGGCGAGGATGAGGACTCCCGACCCCGTCAGGAGGATGACGTCGAGGTCGTGGGAGGTCACATCATCGCCTTCCCACGCGTCGGTGGGGTGATCCTATCGGCCCGCGAGATGGGCGATGAGCCGCTCGGTGGCGGTGCGGTAGCCCGGCACGCCCTCGCCGATCACGTGCACCACGGCCACGTCGGCGACGAAGGAGTGGTGCCGGAACGCCTCGCGCGCCATGACGTCGGAGATGTGCACCTCGGCCACCGGCAGCGCCACCCCGGAGAGGGCGTCGCGCAGGACGACCGAGGTGTGCGTGAGCCCGCCGGGGTTGATCACGATGCCGGAGCAGTCGTGGCGGGCCTCGTGGATCGCGTCGATGAGGACACCCTCGTGGTTGCTCTGGAGGGCGCGCACCTCGTACCCGTGCGCGGTGGCGGCCTCGGTCACCAGGGCCTCGACGTCGTCGAGCGTCTCCGAGCCGTAGATCTCGGGCTCGCGCGTGCCGAGGAGGTTCAGATTGGGCCCGTTGACGAGCAGCAGCCGGCGCGTGGTCACGCGGCCAACCTACCGGTGGCGGCTCGCCGGAGCGCGCAGGTGAACCCGCTGCGGTCCTAGCCTCGGGATGTGAAGACTCTCGTGGTCCACGCGTCCAAGTACGGGTCGACGGAGCGGTACGCCGAGTGGATCGGCGAGGCGCTCGGGGCCTCGGTGATGGCCGACGACGAGGTCTCGCCCGAGCAGCTGGCCGCGCACGAGACGGTCGCGTTCTGCTCGGCGATCTACGGTCCGACCCTGCGCGGCAGTCGGCTCCTGCGGCGCGGGATGGAGCTGTTCACCGACACGCGCTGGGTGCTGATGACCGTCGGGCTCAGCGACCCGGCGCTGACCACGAAGCGCGACGAGCTGGTGGCCGCGAAGTTCCCGCCGGACCTGCGCGATCGGCTGGTGGTGGCGCACGTGCGCGGCGCGATGGATCGCCACCGGCTGAGCCTCGTGGAGCGCTCGATGATGTCGGCCATCCGCCGCGGCCTGGCCGCCAAGCGCAGCCGCACCGCCGAGGAGCAGGCGATGCTGGAGGCCCTCCAGCCCGATCGGATCGACCTCACCGACCGTGCTGCGGTCGCCGTCGTCGTCGATGCGTGCCTACGCTGAGGAATGCGTTTCAGCGTTCACGTCTACAACTTCACGATTCCCGGCGAGCCGCAGTCGCTCGCCCCGACCCT
>JBEVDF010000202.1:0-2592 GCA_040514145.1 Aeromicrobium sp. | reverse complement strand
CCGAGCACGGGTACGCCGCGACGACGATGACCCAGGTCGCGCGCGAGGTCGGGCTGGGCCAGTCCTCCATGTACTACTGGTTCCGCTCGAAGGACGACCTGCTCAAGGCGCTCGTGAGCGCGAACCGCGAGTCGCTCGAGGTGGCCGAGCGCCTGTCCGCCGGCGCCACGCCCGCCGCGGTCCGCCTCTTCGCGGTGCTCTACGCCGACGTCGTGCAGATGTGCGACGGCGCGCTCGACTTCTACGACCTCGAGCGCGTCGCGCGGGCGCAGGCCGACGCGTTCGCCGAGGTGCTCGACGACTACGGCCGGCTGCGCCAGGCGCTCGAGGAGATCATCGGCGCCGGCGTGGGGGAGGGCGAGCTCGTGGCCGACGACGCGCGACTGGCCGCGCTGGCCTGCCTCGCGCAGACCGAGGGCATGCAGCACCGCTTCTGGATCCCCGCGCCCGACGCGGCCGATCGGCCGGCCGCGCTGGCGACCGCGCAGGACGCCGCGCGACTGGCCGCGACCACCGCGGTCCGCGCCCTGCTCGCCGACCCCGCGCAGGTCGCCGAGGTCGAGCGTCTGGCCCTGCGCGAGCTCGCGGAGGATTAACCGGACGGAAACAGATTCGATGCGCCATGGAAAAGCGCGGGCCCGACGCTTTCGATGACGCATCGAATTCAGCGGTGCGTCAGTCCATCGACTGACCGACCGGAGGCGCACCGCCCATGGATCCCACGAACGCCGCCAACACCGCTTGGCTCCTGACCGCGATCATCGCCGTCATCCTGATGCTCCCGGGACTCGTCCTGTTCTACGGCGGCATGGTCTCGCGCCGCACCACGACCAACATGATGATGATGGTCTTCGGGTCCTTCGCCCTGACGGCCTTCATCTGGGTGGCGTTCGGCTACTCCGCCGTGTTCGGCGACTCGGTCGGCGGCCTCGGCCTCATCGGCAACCCCCTGCAGGACGCCGGACTGGGCTCGCTGATGGCCGCCGAGGAGGGCCAGGGGCTGCCGCCGCTCGCGGTCGCCACGATCCACCTCGGCTTCGCGGGCCTGACGATCGGCATCGTGGCCGGTGCGGCGGCCGACCGCATGCGGTTCGGTGCGTGGATGGTGTTCGCGGCCATCTGGGTCGTGCTCTGCTACCTGCCCGTCGCCCACTGGGTCTTCGCCTTCGACGGGGACGACACGCAGGGCGGCTGGCTCGCCAACACGCTCGGCGCGGTGGACTACGCCGGCTCGACGCCGATCCACGTGAACTCCGGCATCGCCGCCCTCGCGCTCGCGATCGTGCTGGGCCGCCGCCGCACGTGGCCCGTCCAGCCGAAGGCGCACAACCTGCCGCTCGTGCTCGCCGGCGTCGGCCTGCTGCTGACCGGCTGGCTCGGCTTCGACGGCTCCGCCCTCGGCGCGGCCGACAACGACGCCGCCGTGGCCGTCTTCAACACGCTCGCCGCCGCCTGCGCCGGCACGTGCGCCTGGCTCGTCGTGGAGAAGCTGCGTGACGGCCACGCCACCACGCTCGGAGCGTGCTCCGGTGCCATCGCGGCGCTCGTCGCCATCACGCCGTCGTGCGGCACCGTCTCGCCGCTCGGCTCGCTCGCGGTCGGCATCGTGGCCGGCGTGGTCTGCTACTTCGCGGTCAACCTCAAGCGCCGCTTCGGGTACGACGACGCGCTCGACGTCGTCGCGCTGCACCTCGTGGGCGGCATCGCCGGTGCCCTGCTGATCGGCCTCATCGGTCACCCGGACTCCCCGATCGGCGAGGCCGGCCTGCTGTACGGCGGCAGCATCGACCTGCTGGGCAAGCAGGCCGTGGCACTGCTCGCGACATGCGCCTGGACCTTCACGATCACGTGGCTCATCGCGACGGCCCTCAGCAGGACGATCGGCATCCGGGTCACGCCCGAGCAGGAGCGCGAGGGGCTGGACCAGGCGCTGCACGCCGAGAACGCCTATGAGGACACCGGCGATCTCGCGCACCAGCCGCGCGGGCACGCCGAGCAGCAGCACTACCTCGACGTCTGAATGCTCCCGCGGCGTCCCGGGCGGTCACCGTCCGGGACGCCGCCGGGCAGATCGGGCCCGGCGGAAGGCCGAGCGGACCTTGCGCAGCGCGCGGCGCACGAGTCTGTGGGGGCTGGAGTGCTCCAGGCGGTCGATCCGTGCCGACAGCTCGTCGATCCGCTGCTGCTGACTCCTGAGCTTCGCGTCGCGCTGCTCGGACAGGCGGGCATGGCGGGAGCCTGCGCCCTGGTAGGTCGGGATGTTGAGGGGGTACTCGTAGCGCTTCGGGTGGCGCGTCAGGTCGATGACCATCGCGTGCCGCAGCCACTCGAGTCGCGACGCGACCTCGGACAGGTCGGGCGCGGCCAGCGTGTGCACGGCGGGCGGGAGCGAGGCCTGCGCCAGCCGCTCGTCGAACTGCGTGCCGTCGCGGCCGTCCTGCCAGCGGTGCTCCAGACCATTGCGCTCCAGGAACGCCGTGTAGCGGCCGAAGCGCTCGGGCATGGCGTCGTGGAACGGCGCGAGATCGGTGGCCTCGACGAGGTCCTCGACGCGGACCGGCTCGTCGAAGTGGGGCTGCAGCCGGTGCGGCA
>JBEVDF010000142.1:0-4568 GCA_040514145.1 Aeromicrobium sp. | reverse complement strand
ATGCGCGCGGCCTTGGCCTTCGAGGCGCCCTGGTCGCGCAGCTCCTCGTAGAGCTCGGGCTTCTTCAGGCTGGGCGGGGCCTTCTTCTTCGGTGCCATGGGATCTCCTCTCGATCCCACGACACCACGACCCGCGGGGCCGCGCTACCGGACGGGGTCAGTGCTCGAGGAGGTCGCGGGCGAGCGCGCCGACCTGCTCGTGCTCGATGAGGAACCCGTCGTGCCCGTGCGGCGAGTGCACCACGGCGAGTGGCTCGGCCGTGGGGATGAGGTCGGCCAGCTCCTGCTGCTGGTACGGCGGGTAGAGCCGGTCGGAGTCGATCGCGGCGACGACGGTGCGGGCCGTGACCCGGCCCAGAGCGGCGGCGAGCCCACCGCGATCGCGTCCCACGTCGTGGCTGTTCATCGCCTCGCCGAGGGTGATGTACGACCATGCGTCGAAGCGCTTGACCAGCTTCACGCCGTGGTGCTGCAGGTAGGAATGCACCGCGAACCGTCCGTCGGACTGCACGTCGCGGCCGAACCGCTCGGCCAGCTCGGCCTCGCTGCGGTAGGTGGTGTGGGCGATCCGCCGTGCCAGCTCGAGGCCCGCCTCGGGGCCAGCCGCGCGGATGATGTCGGCCTGCGTGGAGGTCCACGCGATCTGCTCGGCCGACGCATAGGCCGACGAGGCGAGCAGGAAGAGGCGCTGCACCCGCTCGGGGTGCGTGACGGCCCACTCGACCGCGCGCATCCCTCCCGCCGAGCCGCCGATCACGGCATGCCAGCGGTCGATGCCGAGGTGGTCGGCCAGCATCGCCTCGGCGGCCACCTGGTCGCGGACGGTGACGGCGGGGAAGCGGTTGCCCCAGACGCGCCCGTCGGGTCCGATGGACGCCGGGCCGGTGGTGCCCTTGCAGCCGCCCAGGATGTTGGCGGCGACGACGAAGAACCGGTCGGTGTCGATGCCCAGCCCGGGGCCGACGACCTGGTTCCACCAGCCGTCCGGCCCGGCGACGATCGAGTCGCCGGTGAGGGCGTGCAGGACGAGGACGGCGTTGTCGCCGGTGAACTCCCCCCACGTGTCGTAGCCGACCTCCAGACGTGGGAGGACCTCACCCCCTTCGAGGGTGAGGTCTCCCAGCGGCTGAACGGTGGTCACGGCTTACTTGGCCGCCCGGAACCCGGCGTCGAGATCGGCGAGGATGTCGTCGATGCCCTCGATGCCGATCGCGAGGCGGACGAGTCCGGGGGTGACGCCGGTGGCGGCGTGCTCCTCGGGCGTGCCCTGCGAGTGCGTGGTGCTGGCCGGGTGGATGGCCAGCGAGCGGACGTCGCCGATGTTCGCGACGTGGCTGAACAGCTCCAGCGCGTCGATGAAGCGACGGCCGGCGTCGACGCCGCCGGGCAGCTCGAACGTCAGGACGGCGCCGGAGCCGCGGGGCGTGTACTTGTCGGCGAGCTCCTTGTAGGCGTTGCCCTCGAGCGAGGCCCAGGTGACCTTCGCGACGTCCTCGCGCGCCTGGAGCCACTCCGCCACCCGGCGGGTGTTCTCGATGTGGCGCTCGATGCGCAGGCTCAGGGTCTCGAGGCCCTGGGCGATGAGGAACGCGTTGAAGGGGGAGACGGCCGGGCCGACGTTGCGCAGGTACTGCACGCGCAGCTTGGCGATGTACGCCGCCGGGCCGAGGGCCTCGGTGAAGACCAGGCCGTGGTAGCTGGGGTCGGCGGTGTTGAAGCCGGGGAACTTGTCGCCGTGGGCGGCGTAGTCGAACGTGCCGCCGTCGATGACGACACCGGCGATCGCGGTGCCGTGGCCGCCGATGTACTTGGTGGCCGAGTGGACCACGGTGTCGGCGCCGTGCTTCAGCGGGTTCAGCAGGTACGGCGTGGCGACGGTGTTGTCGACGATGAACGGGACGCCGACCTCCTTCGCGACCGCGCTGATGGCCTCGAGGTCGAGGATGTCGCCCTTCGGGTTGCCGATGGTCTCGCCGAAGAACACCTTGGTGTTCTCGCGGGCCGCGGCGCGCCACGCGTCGGGGTTGTTGTTGTCCTCGACGAACGTGACCTCGATGCCGAGCTTCGGGAACGTGTGGCGCAGCAGCGAGTCGGTGCCGCCGTAGAGGCTGGCCGACGCGACGATGTGGTCGCCGGCCTCGGCCACGTTGGTGAGCGCGCCGGTGGTGGCGGCCTGGCCCGAGGCTACGAGCAGCGCACCCACGCCACCCTCGAGCGCGGCGAGACGCTGCTCCACGACGTCCTGCGTCGGGTTCATGATGCGCGTGTAGATGTTGCCCGGCTCCGCCAGTCCGAACAGGTCGGCGGCGTGCTGGGTGTCGCGGAACTGGTACGAGGTGGTCTGGTAGATCGGCAGCGCGCGCGCACCCGTGGTGGGGTCGGGCGTCTGGCCGGCGTGGATCTGCTTGGTCTCGAACGACCAGTGCTCGCTCATGGGTGCTCCTTCAGCATCGGGTGTCAGTGTGAGCCTGTCACCCTTCGGGACGCCCTTCCAGGCGTCTCATCATGCGAGAGCGATGTCCGGGATCAGGACATGTCGAAGGGCTGCGCGGTCGATTCGAGCACCGAGAGCCACAGGTCGCCGTCGGGGTTGACGTTCTGCGTGTTCTTGACGACCACCGAGATCGGCACGTGCGCGAAGCGGTGGCGCGGGCGGCCGATCACCATGTCGGTGCGGCCGGCCATCGCGGCGTGCACGGCGGCCTGGGCCAGCCGGGTGCAGTACACCGAGTCGGGGGCGTCGGCCGGCACCGAGCGGATCATGTAGCCCGGGTCGAAGTAGCGCAGGGTCAGCGGCTCGTCGTGGTCCTTGAAGTTGCGCGCGATCTGGGCGCGCAGGAACCCCGCGAAGTCGCCCAGCACGGTGTTGCCGCTGGCGTCGGTGCGGCGGCTGGCGGGGATGAGGTCCTGTCCGGCACCCTCGGCCAGCACGATCACGGCGCTGCCGCGCTCCTTCACGCGCTTGCGCAGCGTGGCGAGCAGGCCGTTCTGGCCCTGGAGGTTGAACGGCACCTCGGGGATCAGCACGAAGTCGGCGTCGTGGTTGGCCAGGGCGGCGTAGCAGGCGATGAACCCGGCGGCCCGGCCCATGACCTTGACGACCCCCACGCCGCCGATGGCCGCCTCGACCTCGACGCGAGCACCCTTGATCGACTCGGCGGCCTTCGCGTAGGCGGTCTGGAAGCCGAAGCTGGTGCCGATGAGGGGGATGTCGTTGTCGATCGTCTTCGGGACGCCGACGACCGCGATCGGCAGGCCCCGGGCGAGTGCCTCCTCCGCGATCGCGTGGGCGCCGCGCATCGAGCCGTCGCCGCCGATGACGAAGAGGATGTCGATCTCGCGGTGCACGAGGTTGTCGACGATCTGGGGGATGTTCTGGCTGCCGCGGGACGAGCCGAGCACCGTGCCGCCGCGATCGGTGATGGTGTCGACGAACGCGGGGGTCAACGCGATCGGGTCGGGCGCCTTGCCCGGCACGAGGCCCGCGTAGCCGTTCTTGAAGCCGGTGATGTCGGTGACGCCGTAGTGCTCGAACAGCTCCAGCACGATCGCGCGGATCACGTCGTTGAGGCCGGGGCACAGGCCGCCGCACGTGACGATGCCGACCTTGGTCTCCTTCGGGTCGAAGAAGATCTTGCGGCGCGGTCCCCCGGGCTCGAAGGAGGGGACCTCGGTCAGCGGGGTGTCGCCGCGGGCGGCCAGCAGGGAGATGGTGTCGTCGATCAGGACACGGTCGGTCTCGGCGACGTAGTAGGCGTTGGTGGTGCGCGCCGCGACGTAGTCGGACAGCGGCGAGTCGTACGTGCACTCGCCGAGGGTGCGGACCTGCAGTTCCTCGAGCGTCACCACGGTGACAGGCTATCGGAGCGCGGTGCCCCGCTGACAGGACGCGGAAAGCCCTGGAGTCGTTAAACTCGGGGCGTGAACACGCCGTCGGACTCCGGACGAGGACGCCGCCGTCCGATGCGCGCGGTCCACACGGCGGCGGTCCTGCATGACGCCCCCACCCCGCTCGCCCGGATGATCGGCCGCGGCGCCCGGATGACCGTCAAGCCCCTGTTGCGCCTGGCGCCGGTGGACGAGCGCATGATGCGGCGCCTCCAGCGGTTCTCCGAGGTGGTCAACCGCGGCGCGTCCGAGGACATGAAGGTCGAGCTCGGCGACATCGGTGGCGTCCCCGGCGAGGTGATGACGCCCGGCGACGGGCCCACCACGGGGCTGCACCTGCTCTACCTGCACGGCGGCGGGTTCTTCACCGGCAGCGTGCACTCCTACCGGTCGATGCTCGAGGAGATCGTGCGCGCCACGGGTGGCACCATCTACGCGATCGACTACCGCCAGCTGCCGGAGGCCGGCATCGCCGACTCGGTCCAGGACGCCATCGCGGCCTACGAGGACGTGCTGGGGCGGGCCCCCGACCCGGGCAAGGTCGTCGTTGCGGGCGACTCCGCCGGTGGCTACCTGACGATGAAGGTGGCCGAGCTGGCCACGCGTCGCGGCCTGCCCGCCCCGGCCGCGCTGATCGCGTTCTCGCCGCTGCTGAGCCTCGAGCCCGACCGCCAGGACAAG
>JBEVDF010000141.1:0-16130 GCA_040514145.1 Aeromicrobium sp. | reverse complement strand
CCCCAGCGCACGGCGCTGAAGCGCTTCGTGGCGCCCGCGCCCATGATCGCCGAGGTGATCGTGTGCGTGGTCGAGACCGGCGCATGCAGGCCGATCGCCATGACGTAGAGGACGCTGGCGGCGGTGGCCTCGGCGGCGAAGCCCTTCGGCGGGTCGAGCTCGATGATGCGGCGCCCGAGGGTACGCATGATGCGGAAGCCGCCGGAGTAGGTGCCCGCCGCGATCGCGGTGGCGGAGGCGACGATGACCCACAGGGGGACGTCGTCGGTGGTGTGCAGGCCGCCGGCGGTGAGGGCCAGGACGATGATGCCCATCGTCTTCTGGGCATCCTGCAGGCCATGGCCGAGCGCCATGGCAGCCGCCGAGACGGTCTGGGCCGCCCGGAAGCCGCGGGCCACGCGCGACGGTCTGGCGCGGCGGAAGATCCACATGATCGCCGTCATCAACCCGAAGGCGAGGAAGAAGCCCAGCGCCGGGCTCAGCACCATGGGGATCGCGACCTTGTCGACCAGCGTGTCCCATTCGACCGTGGTGGCCGAAGCGATGCCGGCGCCCACGATGCCGCCGATCAGGGCGTGCGACGACGACGACGGGATGCCGAAGTACCACGTGATGAGGTTCCAGGTGATGGCGCCGACGAGGGCCGCCAGCACGATCGTCAGCGCATGGGCCCGGTCGGCCGCACTGGAACCGGTGACCCCTTCGATGTCGATGATGCCCTGAATGGTCTTGGCGACCTCGACGCCCAGCCAGGCACCCACGAAGTTCAAGATCGCGGCCATCGCCAGCGCGACGCGAGGCGTCAGGGCGCGCGTCGACACCGAGGTGGCGATCGCGTTGGCGGCGTCGTGGAAGCCGTTCGTGTAGTCGAAGACGAGGGCAATCACGACGACCGTGACCACCATGACCATCACCAAGTCCACTCAGGACTCCTTGACGGCGATCTGCTCGACGGTGTTGGCCACCGACTCGAGCGCGTCGATGGCCGACTCGACCGCCTCGACGATGTCCTTGAGCTTGAGCACCTGCATCGCCTTGTAGTTGCCGTCGAACAGGTCGGCGAGCAGGCGGCGGTGGTTGCGATCGCCCTCGTTCTCGAGGCGGTTGATCTCGATCCAGAACTCGTCGAGGTTCTTCATCGTGCGCAGTCGCGGCATCGCCTCGGCGGTGAGGTTCGACGCCCGCTGCAGGACCTGCACCTGCGCGGCGAAGTCCTCGGGGAACTCGGTGACGCCGTAGAGGGCCGCGCTGTCGACGACCTCCTCCATGTAGTCCATGACGTCGTCCAGGCCGCTGGCCAGCGCGTAGATGTCCTCACGGTCGAACGGCGTGATGAACGTGCTGTTCACCAGCTTGATGATCTCGTGGGTCGTGTCGTCGGCTGCGTGCTCGGCGTCGTTCATCTGGGCGGCGAGTGCGGCCTTGTCGGCCTCGGGATCCAGGAGCCGGGCAACGATGCCGGAACCGATGACCAAGTGGTTGGCCATCTCGGTGAAGAGGTCGTAGAACGAAGCCTCGACCGGTCGGATGCGAAAACGCACGCGGGAACTCCTCGGCATGTGGCGGGCAGACTCTGCAATGGTAGGTGTACGGCGAGCGCCGCCGCTAACCGAGGTTACTCAGGCTTGGGGACCGACGCCCAGGAGGCTGTCGATCTCGGCCTGGGTGAGTGGCTCGACCGCTCCCGACGCGGCGATCATCAGCCGAGAGGTCAACTCGATCTCGGCCAGCGCGTCATCGTCGCGCAGCCGATCGTCGAGCGGCTCGCTGATGCGATCGCCGGGGGGGTACAGGGCCACATACCGAGAGTACGCGGACGAGGGCCCCCTACCCCAAGTCCGGAGACGAAAACCGCCCGTTGGAACTACGTCCGGGTGGCCGCTGCGGGTCTTGTCAGCCGACCCACACCCGAGCGTTGCGGAACATCCGCAGCCACGGGCTCTCCGCCGACGGATCGGCCGAGGTCCACGACATCTGCACGTTGCGCTGCACCCGCTCGGCGTGGGGCATCATCGCGGTGAACCGGCCGTCGGTCGTCGTCACGGCGGTGAGACCGTCGGGCGAGCCGTTGGGGTTCGCCGGGTAGTCCGTGGCGACCTGCCCCTGCACGTCCACGAAGCGCGCCGCCCGCTGCACGGTGGCGGCGTCGCCGCGCACCGAGAAGTTCGCGAAGCCCTCGCCGTGGGCCACCGCGATCGGCACCTTCGAGCCGGCCATGCCGGAGAAGAAGATCGAGGGCGAGTCGAGCACCTCGACGAGGGAAAGGCGCGCCTCGTACTGCTCGGAGGCGTTGCGGGTGAACCGCGGCCACGCGTCGGCGCCGGGGATGATGTCGGCCAGGGCGGCGAACATCTGGCAGCCGTTGCAGATGCCGATGCCGAACGTGTCGGGTCGCGAGAAGAACCCGGCGAACGCGTCGGTCAGCGCGGGGTTGAACAGCACCGAGCGCGCCCAGCCCTCGCCGGCGCCCAGGGTGTCGCCGTAGGAGAAGCCGCCGCACGCCGCCAGGCCGACCACGTCGTCGAGGTCGAAGCGGCCGGACTGCAGGTCGGTCATGTGCACGTCGTACGTGTCGAAGCCGGCGCGGTCGAAGCCGAAGGCGGTCTCGACGTGGGAGTTGACGCCCTGTTCGCGCAGGATCGCGACCTTCGGCCGGGCGCGGCCGACGAGGTACGGCGCCGCGATGTCGTCCGTGGGGTCGAAGCTGGGCTCCACCGTGAGGGTCGGCGTCGCGGCGCCGACGGCGGCGTGCTCGGCGTCGGCGCACTCGGGGTTGTCGCGCAGGCGCGAGATCCGCCAGGCGACCTCGTCCCACGTCTGGGCGAGGCTCTCGAGCGGCTCGTCGAGCCCCAGGCCGGGCACGCGGACGTGCCGGTCGGCCGTGGCCGTGCCCACGCGATGCACGAGTTCGGCCAGGCCGTGCTGCTCCAGCAGCGCCACGGCCTCGTCGACCCGGTCGGCGGGGACGGCCAGGACGGCGCCCAGCTCCTCGGCGAACAGGGCGGCCAGGTCGTCGACATCGAGGTCCACGCCCACGCCGCCGGCGAAGGCCATCTCGCACACGGCCGCCCACAGGCCGCCGTCGGAACGGTCGTGATAGCCCAGCAGCAGGCCGGCCTCGCGCAGCGCGTTGACGCCGTCGACCAGGGCGACGAGGCGCGCCGGGTCGTCGAGATCGGGCACCGTGCCGCCGAACTCGCCGCGCACCTGCGCCAGCATCGACCCGCCGAGGCGGTTGCGGCCGGCGCCGAGGTCGGCGAGCAGCAGGGCCGCTCCGGCGGGCAGCTCGGGGGTGGCCGTGCCGCGCACGTCGGGCAGCGACGCGAACGCCGTGACGACGAGCGACACCGGCGCGGTCACCTGCTTCTGCGTGCCGTCCTCCTCGGTCCAGCGCGTGCGCATGGACAGCGAGTCCTTGCCGACCGGGACCGAGATCCCCAGCGCGGGGCAGAGCTCCATCGCGACGGCGTGCACGGTGTCGTAGAGCGCGGCGTCCTCGCCGTCCTCGCCGCACGCGGCCATCCAGTTGCACGAGAGCTTGACGCCCGGCAGGTGGATCGGCGCGGCCAGCAGGTTGGTGATCGCCTCGCCCACGGCCATCCGGCCGGACGCGGGGCCGTCGACCGCGGCCAGCGGGGTGCGCTCGCCACTGGCCATCGCCTGGCCGGCGAAGCCCACGTGGTCCGAGAGGGTCACGGCGACGTCGGCCACCGGCACCTGCCACGGCCCGACCATCTGGTCGCGGTGCGTGAGGCCACCGACGGTGCGGTCGCCGATCGTGACGAGGAAGCGCTTCGAGGCCACCGAGGGGTGGCGCAGGACATCGTGGGCCACCGTCGCCACGTCGATGCCGGAGAGGTCCAGCTCGCTCGTCGAGCGGACGATGCGCGTGGCGTCGCGCGTCATCTTCGGCGGCTTGCCGAGCAGGACCTCCAGCGGCATGTCGATCGGCTTCTCGTCCGCGGGGTCGATCGGCTCGAGGACGAGCTGGCCGTCGTCACGGGCGACGCCCACGACGGCGAACGGGCAGCGCTCGCGGTCGGCCAGCGCGGCGAAGCGCTCGAGCGACTCGGGCGCGATCGCCAGGACGTAGCGCTCCTGGCTCTCGTTGCACCACGCCTCCTTGGGCGCCAGGCCGCTCTCCTCGAGCGGCACCGCGCCCAGCTCGAACGTGGCACCGACCCCGGCGTCGTTGACGAGCTCGGGGAACGCGTTCGACAGTCCGCCCGCGCCCACGTCGTGGATGGAGAGGATCGGGTTGTCGTCGCCGAGGGACCAGCAGTGGTTGATGACCTCCTGCGCGCGCCGCTCGATCTCGGGGTTGCCGCGCTGCACCGAGTCGAAGTCGAGCTCGGCGGCGTTGGCCCCGGCCGCCTGGGAGGAGGCCGCGCTGCCGCCCATGCCGATGCGCATGCCGGGACCGCCCAGCTGCACGAGCAGGCTGCCGGCGGGGAACGCGATCTTCTCGGTCATCTCGGCACTGATCGAGCCCAGGCCGCCCGCGCTCATGATCGGCTTGTGGTAGCCGCGGCGCACGCCGTCGACGGTCTGCTCGTACACGCGGAAGAAGCCGCCGAGGCCGGGGCGGCCGAACTCGTTGTTGAACGCCGCGGCGCCGATCGGGCCCTCGGTCATGATGTCCAGCGGGCTCGCGATGTGGGCGGGCTTGCCGTACTGCTCGGTCTCCCACGGCTCGTCCGTGCCGGGCAGGTGGAGGTTCGACACGACGAAGCCCGTCAGGCCGGCCTTGGGCTGCGAGCCGCGGCCCGTGGCGCCCTCGTCGCGGATCTCGCCGCCCGCGCCGGTGGCGGCACCCGGGTAGGGCGAGATCGCCGTGGGGTGGTTGTGCGTCTCGACCTTCATCAGCACGTGCACCTCGCCGTCGCGGGGGGCGTAGCGGCTGGGGCCGTCGGCCGCCTCGGGCAGCCAGCGCGTGGCGGGGCCGCCCTCCATGATCGAGGCGTTGTCCTTGTACGCCACCACGGTGCCGTGGCCGGCGATCTCCTCGGTGTGCCGGATCATCGCGAACAGCGACCGGTCCTGCGGCTCGCCGTCGACCACGAAGTCGGCGTTGAAGATCTTGTGGCGGCAGTGCTCGGAGTTCGCCTGGGCGAACATCATCAGCTCGACGTCGGTGGGGTTGCGGTCGAGGTCCGTGAACGCGTCGACGAGGTAGTCGATCTCGTCGGGCGACAGGGCCAGGCCGAACTCGGCGTCGGCCTTCACGAGGGCCTCGCGACCACCGCCGAGGACGTCGATCCGCTGCATCGGCTCGGCCTCGCGCTCGTCGAAGAGGTCGGCCGCGGCGTCGCGGGAGTACAGCGCCGTCTCGGTCATGCGGTCGTGCAGCACGTCGGCGCAGGCGGCCAGCTGCTCGGCGGTGGGCTCGGCGCCGACGAGGGTGTACTCGGTGACGCGCTCGACCCGGCGCACGTCGAGTCCGCAGTTGTGGACGATGTCGGTGGCCTTGCTCGACCACGGCGAGATCGTGCCGAGGCGGGGGCCGACCACCACGAGGGCGCCGTCGGGACCGTCGTGGACCGGGTCGCCGTAGTCGAGGATGCGGGTCACCGTGTCGGTGGTGGCCGGATCGAGGGGTCGCTCGCTCGCGACCCAGTGCACGTGACGGGCACGGACGTCGGTCAGGCCCGGCGCCACCTCCTGGAGGCGGGCCAGCAGGGCTCGGGAGCGGAAGGCCGAGAGGGCGTTGCCGCCCTCGACCACGGTGAGTTCGACGTCGCGCGACACGCGGCCCAGCCTATCGACCCGTCCTGCCCGGTCTGCCGGGCGGATCGGTCCCCGCGCCGGGCCACACCGCGGTCGGCGCCCCGACGGTCGCCCCGCGGCGCGATCCGGGGGTGAGTCAGCGGGCGGCGAGGGCGATCGCCAGCAGCAGGCAGCTGACGAACGAGACCGGCACGAGCCACAGCACGCCGAAGAACAGGGTGACGGTGGTACCGACCTTCGGCGGGAAGAACCAGCGGGCCCGGGGCAGGTCGGCGGCATCCTGGAGCACGCCGGGGCCGAGGCCGAACCCGCGCCACAGGGCCGTCAGGCGGGAGAACACGCGCGCTCCTCCGGCGGTGCCGGCCAGCTGGCCCAGCACGTGGCGCGCCTCGCCCACGTCGTCGCTCATCGCGACCGCGATCCCCAGCTCGGTCGCGAGCTGCTGCTCGTCCTCGACGGCGGCGATGATCCGGCGACGACGCCATCCGAACGCACCCGACACCAGCACGCCGACTCCCGCGATCAGCCCGGCGAGCACGCTCAGCCAGGTGTCCTCGGCGAGCAGGCTGATGGTCGCCAGCCCGATGAGGAACGGCCACGACACGACCAGCACTCCAAGCGTCGGCCAGCGCAGCAGCCGCACCGCGAGCCGCAGCGCTTGCGCCGCGCGTGCCGCGGCGACCTCGGTCTGCCCGTCCACGCGCGCACTGAAGCCCCCGACCGCGGCGTTGACCCGCCGTCCCGTCCTCCCGATGCCCATGCGCCCAGCCTAGGAGGACCCCGCAACGCCCGAGATCTGCTCCCCTTCCCCCCGTTCGAGGCCCATTCAAGGGTGGAATCAGAGCAAAATCGGCAGCCGTGGGACCCACGTGAAACTTGTGGCTTAACTCACAGTTAAAACCTTGTTACGATGGCGCTCCACCGTTCCCGTTCCGCGCCGTCCCACCCGCGCGGAGCTCCGTTTTCACCGAAAGGTTCATCGTGACCCGAACTGCTCCTGTGGCACGCCGCCTGGCCGTGCCCCTGTCCGCCACCCTGATCGCCGGCATGGCCGGCGCGCTGACGATGGCCGGCGCCGGCACCGCGAACGCGGCCGACGTCAGCCTCACCAAGAAGTTCACCTACTCCTGCGACGTCACGGCCCAGGAGACGCCCTCGGATCCGGTCGTCCAGCTCGGCACGCACTCCATCGGCGTCGACATCTCCACCACGGTGCCGACCTCGGTGAGCGCCGGCCAGACCATCCCGGCCCGCCCGGTGAACATCAAGCTGACGCTGCCCGAGGAGCTGCGCCAGTCCACCGTGCTGCTCCTGCGGGCCACGCACGCAGAGGGCAGCTCCACCGACGCCTCGCTCTCGCTCACCTCGGGCGGCCGCAGCACCACGGTTGGCATCCCGAGCCTGGCCGCGGCCAAGTCGCCCATCCCCACCAGCTCCTCGACGCCGTGGACGATCGACGCGGGCGGTACCGTCCCGGCGATCAAGGCCCCGGCCCACACCAAGCACAGCGTCACCCTCGGCGTGCCGAAGACCTTCTCCATCGTCGCCACCCTCACCAGGGCCGACAGCTCGACGGTCCGCTCCGACCTGAAGTGCACCGGCCCGGCCAGCCTGGCCCTCGGCACGATCAAGGTCCCGAACCGCGCACCGGTCGCCACCAAGAGGACCGTCAAGGTCGTCACGAAGGTCAAGAAGGCCAAGTCCTTCGTCATCAGCGCCAGGGACGCCGACGGCGATCGCCTGACCTACGCGGTCGGCAAGGTCAACAAGAAGGCCGGCAAGGTCAGCGGCAAGGGCCCGAAGTTCAAGTTCACGCCGGCGAAGAAGTTCAAGGGCAAGACCTCCTTCTACGTGACCGTTCGCGACGGTTACGGCGGCAGCGCCAAGGTCAAGGTCGCGGTCACCGTCAAGAAGTGACCACACCTCGGGTGTGAAGGAGGGGCGAGGGCCGCGAGGCTCTCGCCCCTTCGTCCGTCCGGGCTACTTCAGGAACTTCGAGGTCGTCCGGTCCTTGAGCAGTGTGCCGCCGGTCTGGCAGGTCGGGCAGTACTGCAGCGAGGAGTCGGCGAAGACGACCTCGGCCACGGTGTCGCCACAGACCTCGCACTTCTGTCCCGCCCGGCCGTGCACGCGCATGCGCTCGCGCTTCGCGTCCTTGAGGTCCGAAGCGGGCTTGCCGTCGGCGGCGGCCACCGCCTCGGTGAGCACCGACGTCACGGCCATCTCGAGCCGCGTCACCTCGCTCTCGTCCAGCTTCTCCGCGATCGCGAACGGCGAGAGCTTCGCGGCGTGCAGGATCTCGTCGCTGTAGGCGTTCCCGATCCCGGCCACCACGGTCTGGTCGCGCAGCAGCCGCTTGACCTGCATCCGGCGCTGCAGCAGCGGCCGTAGGTCGAAGCCCGGCGCGAGCGGGTCGGGGCCGAGCCGCCCGATCCCGGCGACCTCCTGCGGGTCGCGCACGGCGTAGACGGCCAGCCCCTTGCGCGTGCCCGCCTCGGTGAGGTCGAAGCCCTCGTGCGGGCCGTCGCCGCGGTCCACCCGGAAGCGCAGCGCGAGGGGGCCGCCCATCTTGACCCGGCTGTCGCCGAAGTGGTCCGACCACCGCAGCCAGCCGGCCTTCGCCAGGTGGATCACCAGGTGCAGCCCGTCCACGTCGATGTCGATGAACTTGCCGTGTCGCGAGACCCCGGTGACGGTCAGGCCCGCGAACGCCGAGACGGGCGGATCGTAGGTCTTGAGCACCGCGAACGACGCGGGCTCGATCTCGGCCACCACGGCGCCCTCGAGCTGGTCGCCCAGCCAGTGGACGAGGGCCTCGACCTCGGGCATCTCGGGCATGGGGTCAGCCTACGAGCCTCATCCGGCGAACGTCAGCCACAACAGCACCACGTTCAGCGCGACGATCGCGGCGGCGGCCAGCGACGCGAGCACCGTGGTGACACGCAGGTTGACGTACTCGCCCATGACGGAGCGCGACGCGGTGAGCCAGACCAGCGGCACCACCGCGAACGGGATGCCCATCGACAGGACGACCTGGGAGACCACCAGGGCGCGGGTCGGATCGATGCCGAGCAGCAGGACGAACAGCGCCGGCACCAACGTGATCAGCCGACGCGTGACGGGCTTGAGCGACCAGGGCGTGAGGGCGCGCATCACCTCGGCGCCCGCCGCGCTGCCCACCGAGGTGGAGGAGATGCCCGAGCCCAGCAGGGCGACCGCGAACAGCAGAGCCACGCCCACGCCGATCTCGCTGCTGATCAGCTCGTGGGCGCCGCCGATCGTGTCGGTGCCGGGCATGCCCTGCAGGTTCGCCGCGGCCATCAGCAGCAGGCCGAGGTTCAGCATGCCGGCCAGGATCAGCGCCAGCACGACGTCGATCCGGGTGGCCGCCAGGAGGTCGCGGACCGATGAGTGCTCACCGCGCGTCCCCAGCCGGTCGGCCGTGAGACTCGAATGCAGGTAGACCGCGTGCGGCATCACCGTGGCGCCCACGATGCCCGAGGCCAGCAGCACGCTCTGGGCGCCGTCGAAGCGCGGCACCAGTCCCTGCGCCACCTCGCCGGCCGGCGGCGGGCCGACGACGAGTCCGGCGAGGAAGCCCACGGCGATCAGGAGCAGGAAGCCGACGATGATCCGCTCCAGGACGCCCTGGCCCCAGTGGTCGCCGATGGCGAGCAGGAACATCGCCACCGCCGCCGTCAGGAGGGCACCCAGCGGCAGGGGCACGCCGAACAGCAGGTGGAAGGCGATGGCGCCGCCGATGACCTCGGCCAGGTCGGTCGCGATGGCGATCCCCTCGGCCTGGAGCCAGTAGAGGAAGCGGGCGCGCACGGACACGCGCCCACCGACCTGGGCCGCCAGCGACCGGCGGGTCACCAGGCCGAGCTTGGCCGAGAGGTACTGGATCAGCACGGCCATGAGGTTGGCCAGCACGATGACCCACACGAGCGTGTACCCGAACTGGGCCCCCGCGGTCAGGTTCGTCGCGACGTTGCCCGGATCGACGTACGCCACCGCGGCGATGAACGCCGGCCCCAGCAGCGTGAGCCGGCGCCGCAGGACCTGGGTCACTCGACCAGGAGGTCTTGGTACTGCGGGTGCTTCGCGACGAAGCGCTTGATGTAGCTGCAGTGCACCTTGGCCTTCTTGCCCCGCGCACGCACGTCGTCGAGCGCGAACGTGACGAGCTGGCTCGCCAGGCCCTGGCCCTCGAACCGCTCGTCGATCACGGTGTGCGGGAAGACGACGACGTCGCCCTCCTCACGCGCCTCGGTGTAGCCGGCGCGCTCGCCGTCGACCGCGATCTCATACCGCTGCTCCGCGGCGTTGTGCGTGATGTCGACCGTCATGGATCGACCCTCCCACATCCGGTTTCCCCTGCGCACCACGAGCAGGGAAGGCGGACGGGACGGATCATCCCTTCGCCCCCGGCCCCCGGGTGCAGTCGCTACGGTGGCTCCATGAAGATCAGTGTCATCGGCTGTGGGTACCTCGGCGCCGTCCACGCCGCGAGCATGGCCGAGTTGGGCCACGAGGTCGTCGGCGTCGACACCGACCTGGCCAAGATCGAGAGCCTGGCCGCCGGACGCGCCCCGTTCTTCGAGCCGAACCTGCCCGAGCTGCTGGAGCGCACGCTGGCGAGCGGGCGGCTGTCCTTCACCTCCGACTTCGCCGACGCCGCCGATGCGCAGGTGCACTTCCTGTGCGTCGGCACCCCGCAGAAGCAGGGCGAGTACGCGGCCGACCTGCGCTACGTCGACGGCGCCTTCGCCAGCCTGCTCGAGGTCGTCGCTCCGGGCGCCCTGATCGCCGGCAAGTCCACGGTGCCCGTCGGCACCGCCGAGCGGCTCGCGTCCCGACTGGCCGAGGTCCAGCCCGACGCGATGCTCGTGTGGAACCCCGAGTTCCTGCGCGAGGGCTTCGCCGTGCAGGACACGCTGCACCCCGACCGCCTCGTCTACGGCGTGCCCGCAGGAGAGGCCGGCGCGCACGCCACCGCGCTGCTCGACGAGGTCTACGCCACGATCCTGGGCGAGGACACGCCGCGCCTGGTCATGGATCCCGCGACCGCCCAGCTGGTCAAGGTCGCCGCCAACTCGTTCCTGGCCACGAAGATCTCGTTCATCAACGCGATGGCCGAGCTGTGCGAGCGCACCGATGCCGACGTCACGGCGCTCGCCGACGCCATCGGCCTCGACGACCGCATCGGCCGCAAGTTCCTCAACGCCGGCCTCGGCTTCGGCGGCGGCTGCCTGCCCAAGGACATCCGCGCGTTCATGGCGCGCGCCGGCGAGCTGGGCGCCGACCAGACCCTGAGCTTCCTGGCCGAGGTCGACGCCATCAACACCCGTCGCCGGGTGCGCATGGTCGACCTCGCCCGCGAGGAGTGCGGCGGCTCGCTGCTGGGCCGCAGCATCACCGTGCTGGGCGCCTCGTTCAAGCCCGACTCCGACGACATCCGCGACTCCCCCGCGCTGAACGTGGCCGAGCAGCTGCGGCTGCAGGGTGCCACGGTGCGGGTCACCGACCCGGCCGCGCTCGGCAACGCCAAGTCGGCCTACCCCAACCTGCTCTACGTGGAGGACACCGAGGAGGCCCTGACCGGGGCCGACCTCGTGCTGCTGCTCACCGAGTGGCGCGAGTACCGCGAGCTCGACCCGGTCGTCACCGGCTCGAAGGTGCGCCAGCAGCGCATCCTCGACGGGCGCAACGCGCTCGACCCGGAGCAGTGGCGCGACGCCGGCTGGACCTACCGGGCACTCGGCCGGCCCTGATCCCTCGGACCGGGCGGGCGGTCAGGGCTGCGAGGACTCGACGCGCTCGTAGGTGACCTTCGACAGCCCGTTCCGCACGAGCGACTCCTCGGCCGAGTCACCGAACCGCAGCCGCTTCGTGTGCTCGAGGTTGTCCTCGATCAGCACGCGGTTGGTGCGGATGAGGTCGGAGACGACGCCGAGCATCACGCACAGCATCGCCATCGTCATCAGCAGCACGCCGAGCAGCAGCGACTGCAGGTGGCCGCCCTGCTCGCCCTGGGTCCACAGCACCCCGTAGCGCACGAACGGGATCATCCCGACCACGCCGAAGAACAGCGTGAGCCAGCTGAAGATCACGTACGGCTTGTACATGATGAACGACCGGATGATCGCCATCGCCGACTTCGCGATGTGCTCGGGCGTGGTCTTGAACAGGCGCGACTCGCGCGTCTTGGGGTTCGTGAGGACCGGGACGCTGACGATCTTCAGGTTCTTGTTGCCCGCCTGGATGATCGTCTCCATGCAGTAGCTGAACCGGGTGATCGTGTTCAGCAGGATCAGGCTCTCGCGCGAGTAGGCGCGGAACCCGCTGGCGGCGTCGGGCAGCTTGGTGCCGGCGGCGCGGTTCACGACGGCACTGCCGACCTTCTGCAGCTGCTTCTTCGCCCAGGAGAAGTGCTCGACGAGGTGGACCTGGCGGTCGGCGATGACGATGTCGGCCTGGCCCGCGACGATCGGCTGCACGAGGTCGGTGATCCGGTCCTGCGGGTACTGATTGTCGCCGTCGGTGTTCACGACCACGTCGGCGCCGAGCTCGAGCGCCCGGATGACCCCGTCGTGGAACGACCGGCCCAGGCCCTGGTTGCGGACGTGGTGGACGAACTCGGTGACCCCGTGCTCGCGCGCGACCTCGACCGTGCGGTCGGAGCAGCCGTCATCGATCACCAGGACGACGATCTCGTCGATGCCGGGGATCTCACGGGGGATGGAGGCCAGCACCAGAGGCAGCGTCTCCTCCTCGTTGAGGCACGGGATCTGAACGACTAGTTTCACGGTTTCCTCAAGATCGGGGACAGGCGCTCCCGAGCCATTCTACGGCGCGGAATCAGGCGGGCTTGCGGGCGGAGACGACCAGGCCGATGCCCCGGTCGGGGCGCAGCCGCTGCAGGAGGCAGAACGGGCGCACCAGCACGGCGACCGCCAGGCCCACGATCCGGTTGGGCGGCTGGAACGTGCGGCCGCTGGCGAACGTCAGGTCCTCCATGGTGGCGTCGCGCCGCGCGAGCTTGCGGGCGTCGATGCGGTTGCGCACGGCCTCGAGGGCGTACCCGAGCGGCCATCCGTAGACGGTCGTCTCGACGTCCGTCAGGCCGGCGCGCTCGAGCTGGGCCCGCAGCTCGTCGGGCTCGTACCGGCGGAAGGGGCCGGCGTTCTCGTCCATGGGGCCGAACCGGCTCTGGAAGGCCGGCACCGACATCACCAGGTGACCGCCGGGACGGATCGACGCCACCCACTCCTCGAGGGCCTGGTCGTCGTGCTCGAGGTGCTCCAGCACCTCGAAGGCACAGACGACGTCGAAGGTCGACCCCGCGGCCACGTCGGCGTGGACGCCGTGGATGACCGTGCCGCCGGAGGGCTCGATCCGCGAGGCCGCCACGGCGTAGGAGCTGTCATCGGGCTCGACCGCCACGTACTCGCTGTGCTGGGCGAGCCGCGCGCCGATGGCGCCCTGCCCGCAGCCGACCTCCAGCACCGTGCGCGGCGCGATCCGCTGGAAGACCCGCTCGACCACGACGTAACGCAGCCAGGCCCGGATCGCCAACGGCGGCAGTCCTCCGACGCTTGCCTTCGACACGCTCACCCCTCCTCGATCGGTGTGTTCTGACCTAGGTGACTCACCATCGGCCGCACGGCTTCCGCCGCGGTGAACTCGCGCGCCGCCCGCGCCCCCATGCGCTCGCGCAGGAGGGCCAGCCGGCCCCGGTCCACCGCCAACTCTCGCAGCACCCCCGCGAGCGCCTCGGCATCACCCGGGGGAACGTACGCCGCGTCGTCGCCCAGGACCCGCCGCTGGGACACGGTGTCGGACGTGACGATCGCGCACCCGGCCGCGGCGCCCTGGTACACCTTCGTCGGCACGACCTCGAGGGCCTTGGCCGTGGTGCCGAAGATCCCCAGGCACACGTCCTGCGACGCGACGAGGCCGATCAGGTCGGCGGGCTCGAGCCACTCGATCCACCGCACGGCGGGGTGGTCACCGACGATCCGCCGGGCCTCGTCCCAATCCTGTCCCCGGCCGACCAACGTGATCTCGATCGGGTCGTCGGCGTCGAGCAGCGCGGCCGCCCGGGCGATGGTGGTGGCGCCCTGGAGCGGCGTGAAGAGGCCGAAGAAGATGGCGCGCAGAGGCCCGTCGCCGCGGTCGCCTGCGGCCGGGCGCGCGGCGAACCACTCGTCGGAGGCCCCCACGGGGCACACGACGACGTCGCGGCGACCGCCCGCGGTCAGGGCCGGCACCCGCTCGGCCGTGTCGACGACGACCACGTCCGCGCAGGCCAGGGCGAGCCGGTCGATGGCCACCATCACCCGTCCGCGCAGGGACCCGCGATCGGCCAGGCCCCGGTCGGCCACCGTGCCGGAGGCCGACACGAGGTGGTCCAGGACGATCGGGACGCGGCCGAAGACCAGGCGGGCGAGCACGACGTCGAAGTGGCCGAGGTAGCCCACGAGCACGGCGTCGGGCCGGTTCCGCCGGCGCTCCTTCAGGCCGAGGCGGACCAAGGAGGCCCACCGGCGCAGGAGGCGCAGTCCGAAGCCCGGAAGTCGCCAGGGCTCCCGGACCAGGGCCACGCGCTCGGCCGTGGAGTATCCGAGGGGGCGGTTGAGCTCGACGACGTCGTGGTCCCACGCGCGCAGGCCCGCGATCAGCACAGCGACGCGGGGGTGGACGGCGGCGTCGTAGGTTCCGAAGGCCACGATGCGCACGCCCGCCACTGTAGCCGCTGGGTGCGGTCCGCTCTGGCGATCGGTTGCTAGCCTCAGCACGTGGACGCGACGCCGGTGGGGCCTGCCCCGACGGGCTCGAAGCGCACGAGCGCCCGGTCGTGGGCCCGGCGAGCGGCGCTGCTGGTGATGCTGGCCCTGGCCGCCGTGGCCATCACCCGCAACTACCAGGCCATCGCCGAGGACCTCGAGCGCATCCCACCCTGGACCGTCGCCGCCGCGGCGGTGTTCGCGGTCCTGGGCATGCTCGCGTCACTGCAGGTCTGGCGTGAGCTCATCGCGGGGCTGGGATCGCCGCTGGGACTGAAGATCTCGGCGCACATCTTCTTCGTGAGCCAGCTGGGCAAGTACGTGCCGGGCAGCCTGTGGTCGATCGTCGCCCAGATGGAGATGGGGCGCGAGCACCGCGTCCCGCGGCGGTCGGCGGCCGTGTTGGGCGTCCTGGCCCTGGTGATCTCCGGGGTCGCCGGGGTCACGGTGGCCGTGGCGCTGATGCCGTGGGTCAGCTCCGACCTGCGCCACCGGTTCTGGTGGCTCGCCCTCGTCCTGCCCCTGCTCTACGTGGCCATCCACCCGCGGCTGCTGGACCGCGTGCTCAACCGCCTCCTGCGCCTCGCGCGGCGTGAGCCCCTCCCGGCGGCGATCGGCTGGAGCTCGCTGCTCAAGGCCACGGCGTGGCAGTGCCTGACCTGGTTGCTGCTGGGCCTGCAGGTGTGGTTCATCGCCATCGGGCTGGACGGCGATCCGGTGGAGACCCTCGCGCCCTCGATCGTCGGCTACGCCCTGGCCTACACGCTCGGGATGGCCGCGTTCTTCCTGCCGGCCGGCGCCGGTGTCCGCGACGCGGTCCTCGTGCTCGCCCTGGCCGGCTCGATGCCGACGTCGAGCGCGCTCGTCGTGGCGCTGATCGTGCGCTGCCTGGCCACGCTGGTCGACCTACTCCTCGCGGGCATCCAGCTGGTCATCCACCGCGTGACCGCCTGAGCGGGTCCGCCGCCGCACCAGCGGGACGACGAACAGCCCGGCGGTGAGCAGCGCCGCGCCCGCGGTGATCGCGAGGCCCTGCCGCAGGCCGGGCGCCCGGTACCGCAGCTCCACGGTGTGGCGGCCGTCGGGAACCGGCACGGCCGCGAACGCGTGGTTGGCGGCCACGAGGTCGACCGGCTCGCCGTCCACGGTCGCCACCCAGCCCTCGCGGGCGATCGAGTCGCCCACCACGAGGTAGCCGTCGCCGTCGGCGTCGACCTCGACCTCGATGGATCCCGCGTCGTCCCGCACCGTGTCGACGCGGGCGCTCGAGCCGTCGGCCACGAACGGGCCGGGCTCGTCGAGCAGCACCCCGCTGGGCGGGACCCCGTTCCGCAGCAGCTTGAGTCGATCGTCGGCGGACTCCACGACGCGGCTCTCGCCGGCCCAGCGGATCCTCGGCAGCGAGGTCGAGCGCTCGTAGACGAGCGAGCCCGCATCGACGTGCACGAGTCGCAGCCCGTCGTCGTCGGGACGGATGGCCCTGCACGCGAGACCGTCGTCGGTGGTCTTCAGCTCGACGGCCCCGTTCGCACCGGTGAACCACACCTCGACCTCGGCGTCGCCGGAGGACGGCAGGTCCTCGCCGGGCACGCCGATCCGCACCGGGCCCTTCTT
>JBEVDF010000136.1:0-9149 GCA_040514145.1 Aeromicrobium sp. | reverse complement strand
CGGCTGACGGTCGCAGGGGAGTAGACTCGCGGGCGTTGGACCCACGTCCGGCACAGGGGAAACCGGTGAGATTCCGGTGCTGTGCCGCAACCGTCAGCCCCGCCCCACCGGGCGGAGCGAGCCGGGAACCCGCGCCGGACAGCCACCACCACATGTTGTCGCGCAACGACGGGTGGGCGATCGCCCTTCGTGGCCCTCGCCCCCGTGACGCGGGGAAGGGACTGGATGACCGCCGTCGTCGACGCCACCCCCACCCGCACGCCCGCCAGGGGCCGTCCCCGGCGCGAGCTGCACCCGGGGGCGTGGTGGCTGTGGGCGCTCGGCCTGGCGGCGGGCGCATCGTTCACGCTCAACCCGTTCCTGCTCCTGGTGATCGTCGCCGTCGCGGCGCTCGTGGTGGCGGCGTGCCGCGGCGACGCCCCGTGGGCCCTGTCGTTCCGGTACTACCTGTACTTCGGCCTGCTGATCGTGGTGATGCGCGTCGTCTTCCGCATCCTGCTCGGCGGCGGCTCAGCCCCCGGCGACCCGGTGCTCTTCGGCCTCCCCGAGATCCCGCTGCCCGAGGTGGCGCGCGGGGTCCAGCTGCTCGGCGACGTCACGGTCAACGAGGTGCTGGTGGGCCTCTACGACGGCATGCGCCTGGCCACGCTGATCATCTGCATCGGCGCCGCCAACTCCCTGGCCAACCCGAAGAAGCTCCTCGCCTCGGCACCGCCCGCGCTCTACGAGGTGGGCGCGGCCCTGGTCGTCGCCGTCTCGGTCTTCCCGCAGTTGGCGGAGAGCGTGCGCCGCGTGAATCGCGCGCGCAAGCTGCGCGGTGACGCGAGCCGCGGCACGGGCGCGATGCACCGCATCGTCATCCCCGTGCTCGAGGACGCGCTCGACCGCTCGATGACCCTGGCGGCCGGGATGGACGCGCGCGGCTACGGTCGCTCCGGCACGGCCGCGCCGCGTGAGCGGTTCGCCACCGGGGTGCTGATGCTGGTGGGCCTGTTCGGGCTCAGTGTCGGCACGTACGGCTACCTCGACGGCACCGCGCCGCGCTTCCTCTCCTACCCGATGCTCGCGGTCGGCCTCGTCTTCGCCGTGCTGGCGCTGCGTTCGGCGGGCCGCCGGGTGCACCGCACGCGCTACCGCCCCGTGCCGTGGCGCGTGGCCGAGTACCTGACGGCGGCCTCCGGGCTCGCCGTGGCCGTGGGACTCAAGCTGCTCTCGACGCAGCAGGTCCCGGTGATCTACCCCGACGTCCCGGGTTGGCCCCCGCTGAGCGTGGTGTCGCTCGCGGTGGTGGCCCTCGGGATCCTGCCCGTCTTCGTCGCCCCGCAGGCGCCCTCCGCGCACGACCACGTGGGAGGTGACGACGCATGATCTCGTTCGACGACGTGACGTTCTGGTACGACGGCGCCCACGCCCCCACGCTGCGCGAGGTCACCCTCGAGGTCGAGGAGGGCGAGCTGGTGCTGGTGTCCGGCCGCACCGGCTCGGGCAAGTCCACCCTCTTGGGCATGCTCAACGGACTCGTGCCCCACTTCACCGGCGGAACCCTCGGCGGCGACATCCGCATCGACGGCGCGTCGATCCTCGGGAAGCCGCCGCGCGAGCTGGCGCACCTCGTGGGCTACGTCGCCCAGGACCCCGCGTCGGGCTTCGTGGCCGACGTCGTCGAGGAGGAGCTCGCCTACGGGATGGAGCACCTCGGCCTCGACCCGCAGACGATGCGCCGGCGCGTGGAGGAGACGCTCGACCTGCTCGGCATCGCCGACCTGCGGCGCCGCTCGGTGCGGTCGCTCTCGGGCGGACAGCAGCAGCGAGTCGCGATCGGCTCGGTGCTGACGATGCACCCCCGCGTGCTCGTGCTCGACGAGCCCACCTCGGCGCTGGACCCCACGGCGGCCGAGGACGTCCTGGCCACGATCGCGCGCCTCGTCGACGACCTGGCCCTCACCGTCGTGGTCGCCGAGCACCGGATGGAGCGCGTCGTGCCGTTCGCCGACCGCCTCGCCGTGGTCGAGGACGGCCGGGTCCGCATCGGCGAGACCGCCGACCTGCTCGTCGACTCGCCCGTCGCGCCGCCGCTGGTGCACCTCGGCCGGCTCGCCGACTGGCACCCGCTGCCGCTGTCCGTGCGCGAGGCGAGGCGCCGGGTGAAGCCGCTCGCGTCGCGCCTCGGCCCGCCGCCCGTGCACGTGCCGTTCGAGCGGCCGCCGGCGCTGCGCGCGCGGGGGATCACCGTGCAGTACGGGAAGTTCGCCGCCGTCCGCGAGGTCGACCTGCAGGTCGGTCACGGCGAGGTCGTCGCGCTCATGGGCCGCAACGGGTCGGGCAAGAGCTCCCTGCTGTGGGCCGTGCAGGGCACCGGCTCGCGCGCCGCGGGCGTCGTCGACGTCGATGGTGTGGATCCGGGCGACGTGCGCCCGGCCGAGGCGCGGATGCTGGTCGGCCTCGTCCCGCAGACCTCCTCCGACCTGCTCTACCTCGAGACGGTCGACCGCGAGTGCGCCGCCGCCGACGACCAGTCCGGGGTGGACCCCGGTACGTGCCGCGCGCTGCTCGACCGACTCGCGCCGGGCATCCCCGGGGGCCGTCACCCACGCGACCTGTCCGAGGGGCAGAAGCTCGCCCTCGTCCTGGCGATCGTGCTCACCGCGCAGCCCGCCGTCGTCGCGCTCGACGAGCCGACCCGCGGCCTCGACTACCCCGGCAAGGCCGCGCTCGCGGCGATCCTGCACGACCTCGCCGTCGAGGGCCGCGGGATCGTGGTGTCCAGCCACGACGTCGAGTTCGTCGCCGCCGTGGCCGACACGGTCGTGGTGATGGCCGAGGGTGAGGTCGTGTCCGCGGGCCCGGTGCGCACGGTGCTGGCGGAGTCGCCCGCCTTCGCGCCCCAGGTGTCGAAGGTGCTGGGTCATGACTGGCTCACCGTCGACGAGGTCGCCGCCGCGCTGCCCACGGAGGTGGTCCGGTGAGCAGCCTGCGCTCCGACGCCGCCGTCCCGGTCACGCTGCGGTCCGCGCTCGTGCTCGCCGCCGCCAGTGTCGCGGGCCTGCTCATGCTGCTGTGGCCGCTGATCTTCGCACCGGCGCCCGGGCAGACCCGCGTCGACCAGCCGTTCATCTTCATGGTGCTGATGCCGGTGGTCGTCCTCGTGGTGATCGCCGAGCTCTCCGAGGGCGGCCTGGACTCCAAGGCGCTCGCGATGCTCGGCGTGCTGAGCGCGATCAACGCGGCGGTGCGTCCCCTCGGCGCGGGCGTCGCCGGCGTCGAGCCGATCTTCTTCCTGCTGATCCTCGGCGGTCGCGTCTTCGGGCCCGGCTTCGGCTTCGTGCTGGGCTGCACGAGCCTGTTCGCGTCGGCGCTGCTCACCTCGGGCGTGGGCCCCTGGCTGCCGTTCCAGATGCTGTGTGCGGCGTGGGTGGGCATGGGCGCCGGCCTGCTGCCGCGGCGGCTGACCGGCCGGTCCGAGATCGCCGTGCTCGCGGTCTACGCGGTGGCGGCGGCGTTCGCCTACGGCCTGCTGATGAACCTCTCCTCCTGGCCGTTCACCCTCGGCATCGCGATCCCGGGCGCGGAGGACTCGCTGGCGATGGTGCCCGGCGACCCCGTGCTGGAGAACCTGCAGCGCTTCCTCGTCTTCACCCTGCTCACGTCGTTCTGGGGCTGGGACCTCGGCCGCGCGATCACCAACTGCCTGCTGGTGCTCGTGCTCGGGCCGGCCGTCCTGGCCACGTTGAGACGCGCCGCCCGGCGCGCCCGGTACCTCTCCAAGGAGTCCACATGAAGAGCCTGCTCGCCCGCCTTGCCGCGCTGACCCTGCTCTCGGCGAGCGTCATCGCCCTGCCGGCGGCCGCGACGGCCGCGACGGCCCACGAGTCCTGCGAGTCGCCCGAGGACGTCCCGATCGTGCTGGAGTTCGGCTCGCTCGACGGCGAGGACCGGGTCGTGTGCGCCCAGCAGTCCGCCGGCAAGACCGGCCTCGAGGCCCTCAACGAGGCGGGCGTCGAGACGGCCGAGACCAGTGGCGCGATGCCGATGGTGTGCCGGATCGACGGCCTGCCCACGCCGGAGCAGGAGAAGTGCGGCACGGCACTGAACGGCCCCGGGTACTGGGCGTTCATGGTGGCGAAGGAGGGCCAGGACTGGGCCTACGCCTCGGTGGGCCTGCAGGAGTACGAGCTGGCCGAGGGCGACTTCGTCGCGCTGAAGTACCACCTGCTGGCCGACGGCGAGACGGTCCCGATCGATGCCGCCGCCGACGCCTCCACGCGCGCCGACGCCGTGGTCGCCGGTCACGACGAGGCGGCCGGTGAGGACGCGGCCGCCGAGGACGACTCCTCCGTCGCCACCGTTGCGCTGCCCATCGCGATCGTCGCTGCGCTGCTCGTCGCCGTGGCCGCCTTCGTCGTCGCGCGCCGCCGCCGGGTCTGACCCCGCCGCCTCCGCCACTGCGGTCGGCGCCCTCGGCGAGGGGTCGCGCAGCGTCAGTCCGCGGCAGCCAGCAACTCGGCGCTGGCCTGCTCGATCGCCTCGGGCGAGAGCACGTGGGCGATCGCCATGGCGGCCGCTCCCAGGACGCCCGACTGCTCGCCGCTGACCGACGGCACGATGCGCAGGTGCTCGGTGGCCAGCGGCAGGGAGCGGCGGTAGACCTCCTCGCGGATGCCGGCCAGCAGGTGCTCGCCGGCCTCCGCGAGCGCACCGCCGATCACGACGACCGACGGGTTGATGAAGTTGACGATCATCGCCAGCACGTCGCCGATGTCGCGGCCCGCCTGCCGCACGGCCTGGATCGCGGCCAGGTCGCCGGCGCGGACGAGGTCGACGACGTGGGTCGCCTCGGTCACCCCGGGCCGGCCGAGCACCTGAGCGATCGCGGGCCCGGCGGCGAGAGCCTCGAGGCAGCCGACGTTGCCGCAGCGGCACGGCACGTCGCTGCCACGCGTGACGCGGATGTGGCCGATGTCGCCGGCCGTGCCCTGGCCGCCGCGCTGGAGCTCGCCGCCGGCGATGATGCCCGCGCCGATCCCCGTCGCCGCCTTGATGAGGATCAGGTCGTCCACGTCGGGGAACTGGGTGTCCTGCTCGCCCAGCGCCATGATGTTCACGTCGTTGTCGATGAGCACGGGCACGTCGAACGAGCGCCGGACGAACTGGGGCACGTCGAACCGGTCCCAGCCGGGCATGATCGGCGGATTGATGGCCCGGCCGGTCGAGTGCTCCACCGGGCCCGGCAGGCCGATGCCGATGCCCGCCAGGTCGCTGCGGGGGCGGCCGGTCTGCAGCATCAGCCGGTCGATGGTCGCGGTCACCCAGCGCAGGACGGGCACGGGGCCGTCGGCGATGTCCAGGTCCTCGCGCTCCTGCGCCAGGACGGCGCCGGACAGGTCGACGACCGCCGCGCGGCCATGACGGGCGCCGAGGTCGATCGCGGCGACGACGCGCGCTCCGGTGTTGACCGCCAGCAGCGACGGCGGGCGTCCGCCCGTGGAGCTGCGGCCGCCGTAGGGCCTGATCAGGCCGAGGCGCAGCAGCAGGTCCACCCGGGAGGCGACGGTGGAGCGGGCCAGGCCGCTCGACTCCGCCAGCTCAGCGCGGGTCATCGGGCGGCCCTCGCGCTGCAGGAGTGCGAACACGTCGCTGGTCTTCACGCTGCTGATTCAATCACTCCCACTTCTGGACGTCCAGCGAGCATCTTCTGCCGGATGCTCGACAGAAGATGAGATCTGTGTCACAGTCGAAAGGTGAACGAGGCTGACCTCAAGGAACACGGGACCGCGCCGGTGCTGCGCGTCCGCGCGGTGACGAAGGCCTTCGTCGGCAACCAGGTCCTTCACGGCGTGGACCTCGATCTGCACGCCGGGCAGGTGCTCGGCCTCGTGGGGGAGAACGGCGCCGGGAAGTCCACGCTGATGAAGATCCTCGCCGGAGTGCACCCGGCCGACTCCGGCTCGATCGAGCTCGACGGCGAGACGGTCTCCTTCGGCCACCCGGTCGAGGCCCAGCACGCGGGGCTCTCCACGGTCTTCCAGGAGTTCAACCTGCTGCCCGAGCGGACGATCGCCGAGAACATCCACCTCGGGCGTGAGCCCCGCGGTCGCGGCGGCCTGGTCGACACGCGCGGGATGGAGCAGGAGACCGTCTCGCTGCTGGAGGGACTGGGGATCGAGGGCCTGCGCCCGTCGCGGCGCGTCCGCTCGCTCTCGGTCGCCGAGCAGCAGATCGTCGAGATCGCCAAGGCGGTCAGCTTCGACGCCCGGGTCATCCAGATGGACGAGCCGACCGCGGCGCTGGCCGACCACGAGGTCGAGCTGCTCTACCGCATCGTGCGCGAGCTGACGTCGCGCGGCGTGGCCATCGTCTACGTCTCCCACCGGCTGCGCGAGGTGCTGGACCTGTGCGACACCGTGATCGTGCTCAAGGACGGTCGGCAGGTCGACACGCGGCCCGCCTCCGAGCTCGACGAGTCCACCCTGGTGCGCCTCATGGTGGGGCGCCCGATGGACTCGTTCATCCCCGATCCCGCTCCCGGCACCACGGTCGGCGAGCCGCGGCTGCAGCTGCGCGGCGCCGGCAACGGCTACGTGGACGGCATCGACCTGACGCTGCACGCCGGTGAGATCGTCGGCATCGCCGGACTCCAGGGCTCGGGCCGGACCGAGCTGCTCGAGGCGATCTTCGGGATCGAGCCGTTCACGCGCGGCGAGCTCGCGGTCGACGGCGCGACGGCGCCCATCGGCTCCCCGCGCCGCGCGATCCGCTCGGGCCTGGCGCTCGTGACGGAGGACCGCAAGGCCACCGGCCTGTCCCTGCACCAGTCCCTGCTCGACAACGCGCTCAGCGTCGTCCGTGCGGTGTTCCCGCGCCGGACCGACACGGCTCGCGGCGACGTGCCCGGCCTGTTCGGCTCGCTGTCGGTGGCGGCCCGCTCGCTGAGCCAGGAGGTCCAGTTCCTCTCCGGCGGCAACCAGCAGAAGGTCGTCCTCGCGCGGTGGCTGGCCACGGACCCGCGGATCGTGCTGCTCGACGAGCCCACGCGCGGCATCGACGTCGGCGCGAAGCACGCGATCTACGAGGTCATGCGCGAGCTGGCCGCCCGTGGGATCGCCGTGCTCATGGTGTCCAGCGAGCTGCCCGAGGTGATCGGGATGTCCGACCGCGTGCTCGTGATGCGTGACGGGCGGCTGGCCGGCGAGCTGCCCGGTGGGTCCGATGAGGAGACGATCCTGTCGCTCGCCGCGGGACTGGACGAGGAGATCGCCTCATGAGGGCGCGGCTGGCGGCGCTGGACTCCACGATGATCGTGTTCGTCGTGCTGGCGGTCTCGATCGTCGCGGGGGCGATCATCACGGCACTCGAGGGCCGCAACTTCTTCAGCGTTGGCAACATCGACAACGTCCTGACCACCATGACGATCCTGGGCCTGATCGCGATCGGCCAGACGCTGGTGATCCTGGTGGGCTCGCTCGACCTCTCGGTGCCGTTCATGGTCAGCCTCGCCAGCGTCCTGGCGGGCGGCATCATGGCCGACAGCTCCGCGAACATCGCACTCGGCGTCGCCGTGGCACTGGGCGTCGCGGTCCTCTTCGGGCTGCTGAACGGCCTCATCGTCAGCCTGCTCAACGTCCACGGCTTCATCGCCACGCTCGGCACGGGCCTGATCGTCTCGGGCTTCCTGGGCTCGAACTACCAGGGCAGCTCGGGCACGGCGCCGTACGACTTCCGGCTCCTCGACGCCACGCGGATCGGGCCGGTGCCCGTCGCGACGCTCATCATGCTGGCGGTCGCGGGCCTGGCGGTCCTCATGCTGCGGCGCACGCGGCTGGGCCACCACATCTACGCTGTCGGCGGCAACGCCGAGGTGGCGCGCATGTCGGGCGTGCGGACGCAGATCCCGATCATCGCCGCCCACGTCATCTGCTCGGTCACCGCCGCGCTGGCCGGCCTGCTGCTGCTCGCCCGCCTGGGCGTCGGCCAGCCGACCGTCGGCTCCCAGGCGGGCTACGACCTGATGTCGATCGCGGCCGTCGTGCTCGGCGGCACGCTATTGGCGGGCGGCAAGGGCAGCATCGTCGGCACGATCGCGGGCGTCGGGATCTTCGCCGTCCTCGACAACGTCATGGGCGTCATGGAGCTGAATCCGTTCCTCAAGGACGTGGTGCGCGGCATCGTCATCGTCGTCGCGGTCGCCGTCTACGCCCGCCGCGAGATCGACCGGCGACCCGAGCGCTTCGGCACGACGACGGAGGTCGCCTCATGAGCATCCGTGTGCTGCCGGTCCACGAGGCGACCCCGGGGCGCCGGTTCCTCACCGTCCTGGCCACTCCCGGCGGTGCCGTCTTCCTGCTGGTCCTCGCGCTGCTCGTCGCGATCATGGTGTCGAACCCGAGCTTCGCCGACGGCAATGCGCTGATCCGCTTCGCCGGGCGCACCGCGCCGATCGCGATCGCCGCGATGGGCCAGTACTTCGTCATCGTCAGTGGCGAGTTCGACCTCTCGATGGGGGCGGTCATCGCCGCCCAGGTCGTCCTGGCCGGCAACGTCATCGGCCAGGACGAGGCACGCATCCTGCCGGGCCTGCTGCTGATGCTCGCCGTCGGTGCCGGCATCGGCCTGCTCAACGGCCTGGCCACGACCCTGCTCAAGGTGCCGAGCTTCATCGTGACGCTGGGCATGATGCTGTCGCTGACCGGCCTCGTGCGGTACGTCACGGGCGGCGCCGCGACGGGCAACCCGTCCGACCGATTCCGCGAGATCGGCCGCGGCGGCATCGACGACGTGCCGCTCGTCGGGACGATCCCGTACCCGCTGCTGGTGCTCGTGGTCGTCGCGGTGTTCGCCGTCTGGCTGATGCGCCGGCCGTTCGGTCGCACCCTGATCGCCGCCGGCGACAACGCCGAGGCCGCCCACTTCTCGGGCACGCCGCTGTGGTGGACCAAGACACGGGCCTTCATGATCTCGTCCCTGTCCGCCACGGTCGCGGGCATCCTGCTGGTCGGCTACGCGGGCGTGCACCCGTCGGTCGGCTCGGGCTATGAGTTCGCCGCCATCACGGCGGTCGTGCTCGGCGGTGTCGTCCTCGGTGGTGGGCGCGGCTGGGTCCTCTCGGCCGCGGCTGGTGCCTTCGCGCTCGAGCTGCTCTTCCTGCTGCTGAC
>JBEVDF010000123.1:0-15009 GCA_040514145.1 Aeromicrobium sp. | reverse complement strand
GTCCTGGGCGTCGCCGGCGTGCTGTTCGAGCTCGGATCGGTCAGCGCGCCCGACGCCTCGCTGTCGCCGTCGGCCACCGGACCCGAGCTGGACTACAACCGGCCGCCGCGACTGCACCCGCCGGCCCGCACCCGCGAGTTCTCGCTGCCGACCGAGCCGAAGAAGCCCGACAAGTCGCCCATCCCTCTCGTGATGATGCTGTCGCCGATGGTCATGAGCGGATTCATGTACTGGCGCACCGGCTCGATCTACTCGCTGATGTTCATGATCTTGATGCCGGTCATGATGCTGCTGAACGCGACGGGCACCCGACGCCAGCAGAAGGTCAGGTACCAGGAGCAGCTCGCCGAGTTCCACCGCCGACGCGCCGATGTGGAGAAGGCCGCCGTCACCTCGCTGGCCGACGAGCGCGGCCAGCGCCGCTCCATCTATCCCGACCCGGCCTCGGTGCTGCTGTTCGCCACCGGTCCGCGGGCGCGCCTGTGGGAGCGGCGTCGCTGGGACCCCGACTTCCTCGAGCTGCGGCTCGGCACGAGCGACCTGCCGTCCGACGTCGTGGTCAAGGACTCCACCCGCGAGCAGCACGAGGGCCCGCTGCGCTGGACCGCGCCCGACGTCCCGGTGATCGTCCCGTTGGCGCCCACGGCGGTGCTGGGCGTGTGCGGGCCTTCCGACCAGTGCCTGTCGACGACCTCGTGGCTCCTCGCGCAGGTCGCCGCGCTCCACTCCCCCACCGACGCCTCGGTCTGGGTGTTCACCGACCGCACGAACGCGGCGGCGTGGGAGTGGACGAAGTGGCTCCCGCACGCGCGCACCAGCGAGGACCACTCGCGGGCCGCGCGCCTGGCCCTCGACGAGGAGGACCGCGCCTCGATGATCGCCGAGCTCACGGCGCTGGTCGATCGGCGCAAGGAGCTCGACACCGACGAGCGCGAGGCCCTGCCGTCGGTGGTGGTCGTCCTCGACGGTGCCCGCGAGCTGCGCATGGCGCCCGGCATGACCTCGCTGCTCAAGGCCGGCGCGTTCGTCCACGTCTACTTCATCTGCCTCGACCGCACCCCGCGCGAGCTGCCCGAGGAGTGCCGCGCGGTCGTGGAGCTGCACGGCGACCTGCTCGACCTGGAGACCACCTCCGAGCGCCACATCGACGGCGTGCGTCGCGACGTGGTGGACGGGGTCTGGCTCGAGCGCCTCGGACGCGCCGTGGCGCCCATCCGCGACGTCAGCACCGAGGACCTCAGCTCGAGCCTCCCGGCGGCCAGCCGGCTGCTCGACGTCCTGGGCCTGGACACCCCCACCGGCCAGGACCTCGTCCGCGTCTGGTCGGGTGGCGGCCGCACCACCCAGGCCGTCATCGGCGAGGGGCTCGACGGACCGTTCCGCATCGACGTGCGCGCCGACGGCCCGCACGGCCTCATCGCCGGCACCACCGGCTCGGGCAAGTCCGAGCTGTTGCAGACGATCATCGCGTCGCTGGCCGTGGGCAACCGGCCCGACGAGTTCAACTTCGTCCTGATCGACTACAAGGGCGGCGCGGCGTTCATGGACTGCCAGCACCTGCCGCACACCGTCGGCATGGTCACCGACCTCGACGGCCACCTCACCACGCGCGCGCTGGAGTCGCTCAGTGCCGAGCTGCGGCACCGTGAGCACCAGCTGGCCGATGCGGCCGCGAAGGACATCGAGGACTACCTCGCCGCGCGCCGGCCCGGCGACGAGCCGATGCCGCGCCTGCTCATCATCATCGATGAGTTCGCCGCCCTCGTGGCCGAGCTGCCCGACTTCGTCACCGGCTTGGTCGATGTCGCGCGGCGCGGCCGCTCGCTCGGCGTGCACCTGATCCTGGCCACCCAGCGGCCCGCCGGCGTGGTCAACGCCGAGATCAAGTCCAACACCAACCTGCGCATCGCCCTGCGCGTCACCGATGCGAACGACTCCGACGACGTGATCGAGTCGAAGGTCGCCGCGGAGATCCCGAAGTCCTTCCCGGGTCGTGCCTACGCGCGCCTCGGCCACTCGTCGCTGACGCCGTTCCAGAGCTCACGCGTCGGCGGGCGGCCGGTCGGCACCGAGCGCGCCGAGCTGCGCACACGTGGCTTCGGGGTCGACGAGCTCGTCGCCCCGCCGAAGGTCGCGGGCAACGAGGAGGACGTGTCGATCCCCACCGACCTGGCCACGCTGGTGGCCGCGGTGCGCGAGGCCAACGACCTCATCGGCCTCGAGCCCATGCGCAAGCCGTGGCTGCCGCCGCTGCCCGAGACGCTGACCCTCGACGACCTGCCGGTCGAGCCCGCGCCCGACATCGGCGCCCGTGCGGACATCCCGCCGATCGTCTTCGGTCGCGGCGACCTGCCCCACCTGCAGCGGCAGGAGGTCGCGAGCTGGGACCTCCAGCGCGCCGGCCACCTCGTGATCGCCGGCCAGTCGCGCTCGGGTCGCTCGTGGTCGCTGCGCACCATCGCCGCGGCGATCGCCCGCCAGACCGCCCCGACCGACGTGCACCTGTTCGGCATCGACGCGGGCAACAACGCCCTGCTCCCCCTGGTCTCGCTGCCGCACGTCGGTGCCGTGGTCACCCGCACGCAGACCGACCGCATCTTCCGCCTGTTCGACCACCTGGGGCGCGAGCTGACCAAGCGCCAGCAGGTGCTGGCCGAGCAGGGATTCGCCGACATCGCCGAGCAGCGCGCCGCGGTGGACGGCCCCGACCGGATGCCCTACCTCGTGGTCCTGCTCGACCGCCTCGAGGGCTTCACCACGGCCTTCGAGTCCGTCGACGGCGGCGTCCTGCTCGAGCGGCTCGTGGGCCTGCTGCAGGAGGGCGTCGGCGCGGGCATCCGGGTCGTCATCGGTGCCGACCGGTCCGGCATCCTCGGTCGCTACTCGCTGCTGGTCGACGACCGGATCGTGCTGTCGATGAGCGACCCGTCGGACTACTCCGTGGTGGGCCTGCCGACCAAGCAGGTGCCCGCGCACATCCCGCCCGGCCGCGGCTTCCGGGCCGGTGAGCGGCCGCAGGAGGTCCAGTTCGCGATGATCGACGCCTCCGGCGAGGGCACGGCACAGGTGCGCGCGATCCACGAGCTCGGCCGCGCGATCGCCGAGCGCTACGGCGACCTGCCGCGTGGGCTGCGTCCGCACCGCATCGACGAGCTGCCCGTGGCCATCGGCCTGGACGAGGCGCTGACGATGGAGCCGTCCGAGGCCGCGCTGAGCCCGAGCTTCATCCCCGTGGGTGTCGGCGGCGACACCCTCGCCCTCGAGGGCTTCGACCCGCTGTCCACGGGTCCGGGCTTCCTGGTGGCCGGTCCCCCGCGCTCGGGGCGCAGCTCGACCCTCGTCGTGCCCATCAGCCAGCACCTGGCGCACCGGCGCGACGTCCTGGTCATCGCGCCGCGCCGCTCGCCGCTGCGCGACCTCGACGACCGGCGCCTGCAGCTGTTCACCGGCTCCGAGCCGATCGAGGAGATCCGCGAGGGGCTCGCTCGCCTGCGCACCCAGCACCTGGTCGTCGTCGACGACTTCGAGGTCCTGGGCGCCGACTCACCCGTGGGCCAGCTGCTCGGCGAGACCTACGGAGCCATGCGCGACACCGCCAACGCGATGATCATCGCCGGCGGCATCGACGAGCTCGGGTCGGTCTACCGCGGCCTGCCGTCCGACCTCAAGCGCGGCCGCACCGGCCTGATCCTGTCGCCGCGCGCCTCCAACGACGGCGACGTCCTCAACGCCCGCCTGCCCCGCTCGGTCGGCGCCTCCGTCCCGCCAGGCCGCGGCCTCCTGGTCACCCCCACCGGCTACCGCTGGGTCCAGGTCCCCAAGGCCTGACCGCCGACGTCCCGCCTCCGGCGGGCGAGATGTGTAGCGGTATCCACCCTTTTTCGGCCTCAGCGGCCTGATTCCGGTGGATACCGCTACACATCTTGCTGCTGGGGACAGCAGTTCCGTCCTCCACAGGCCTCGGCGGAGGGGTTCCCCGGGCCCCCGAGGCCTTGCCACCGTCCCTGCATGCACGAGATCCCGGCGACGTTGCGCGGCCGTCCGTTCACCGCGGCGCAGGCCCGCGCCGCCGGCGTGACCCACCGGATGCTGGAGGGCCAACGCTTCCGGAGACTCTTCCGCGGGGTGTTCGTCGCCGCATCCGAGACCGTGACATCGCGTACCTGGCTCGCGGCCGCCGTGCTGGCAGGCCCGGCGGACGCGGTGATCAGCCACCGCACCGCGCAGCAGCTGTACGGTCCCGAGCTGAGCGGCCGAGACGATCGCATCCACCTGTCGACGCGTCGCAACGCCGTGAGCCGGGACGAGCGCGTCACCGTGCACCGCCGCCTGCACCCGATCGCGACACGCGAGGTGGACGGCCTGCCGGTCACGACGCCCGCGCGCACCTTCGTGGACTGCGCGCTGTCGCTGACGTTCGTGCAATTGGTGGTCTTCGGCGACTGGTTGATCCACCGCGGACTCGTGGAGTTCGACGAGCTCCTGCACTACTGCCGCGGCCGGCACCTTGACGGCGTGGTCCGGGCCCGGAAGGCGATGCAGTACCTCGTGGCCGACTCACGCTCGCCGATGGAGACGCTCGTGCGCCTCATGATCGTGCTCGCGGGGCTCCCGCACCCGGCCTGCAACGTCCAGATCCTCGACGCGGCAGGCCGCAAGATCGCGACCCCGGACCTGCTCTGGGCGCGGTTCATGGTGCTGGTCGAGTACGACGGCGTCTGGCACGAGCGCACCGCCGACGAAAGACGATGGCAGCGCGACCGGCGCGAGCAACTGGAGAGGCGCGGGTGGACCGTGATCGTGGTCCACGACACCGACCTGCCGAAGCCGGTGTCGATCGTGACCCGCGTGCACGAGGCCTTGGTGCGCGGGGGCTACGCCGGCCCGCGGCCGGCCTTCACCGCGCGCTGGCACCGCCTCGTCCGCGAACGAATCTGACGGACCTCGGTCCGCGAGATGTGTAGCGGTGTCCACCTGAATTCCGCGTCTTCGCGAGAAGTTCGGTGGACACCGCTACACATCTGGCACGCCGGAGGCGTGAGGTCGGTCAGCGAGGAGACTGCAGGGGCGTCAGCACGGGGTGCTGATCGGCTTCCTTGGCACCCTCGGCGAACTTGTTGTGCTGGAACGCGACGTCGGTTCCCGCGTTCGAGAACGCCTGGCACAGCTGGGTGAGCGCCTGCTTGAACTGGATCCAGGCCTCGTTGAACTCCTTGGCGCCGGTGGACTGCCACTCCTCGTTCGCCTGGTTCAGGGACGCGTCCACGTTGCTGATCATCGTGTCCGTTTCCTGCATCGACTTGTTGAGCGTGTTGTACAGCGCGTAGAGATCTTCGATCCGAGCTTGCACCATGGGCTTGTCTCCTTCGTGAGTTCGTCCCCCGATTAATTCGAACGCAGGGACCAGGATGCTGGCCACGAGCGTATCCGACGGTTCGCCTCATGGCAGCCCTACCCGACCATTCCGCATGGCCCGAAGTGACCATGTCGGGCTGACGGCATCGCGGATGGACGCTACGCTGGGCCACGCCGAAGCACACCATCGCCGGGGGAAACGATGACGCCTGAAGACACCGAGGACACGACCGAGCCGAACCTGTTCCGCACCACGTTGCAGTCCGCGAAGACGACCGTGACCACCTGCGGCAACAACGTCCACTCGGGGTACGGCTCGCCGCTCGACGCGATCGCCAACCCGCTGGCCAACGGCGGCTGGGTCTGCACCGAGGCCGACTCGTGGATCGCCGAGCTGAAGGATCAGTGCACCGGCATCCCCGAGGCGTTCGACGACGCGGTCTCCACGATCCAGGCCCGGATCGGCTCCGAGCCCGACAAGGTGCCCGAGAACGACTGGCGCGGCAACAACTGGCCCCGCCAGTGGCGCATGCAGAGCATGTACTGAGAGCCGTCATGACCACCGTCACGATCAAGATCGCCGAGATCGGCGCGGCGATCACGGCGATGCAGGATCTCGCCACCGAGGTCGAATCGCAGGCCGCGGTCGCGCGCTCCGCCTCCCCCATCAGCCTGCCGAGCCTGTCCGACAGCTCGCTGGGCAAGAAGACCCGCTGGCTCGACGACCACCTCGAGGACCTCACCACCCGGCGCGACCTCGCGATCCTGCTGGACCAGGAGGGCACGGGCTCGGCCACCTACCGGGTCACCAGCGACACGCTCTCCAGCGTCAAGGAGATGCTGGGCCGCGAGCTCGCCTCGGCGGCCGCCTCGCTCGACGCCACCTCCGACGACGAGGACCTCGAGCACATCGCCGGGCTGCTCGAGACCTGGAACGAAGATCCCGACGTCATGGCGGCGATGTTCACCGAGCTCGGCCCCGACGGCACCGTCGGCGTCATGGCGAACATCTCCTCGGCGATGGGCTACGGCGGCGTCGCCGACCCCGAGAAGTTCACCGCGCTGGCCGAGGACTTCCGCACCGGCCTGGCCACCGCCTCCCACGCCCCCGGCTTCCCCGCCACGTCGTTCGGCGAGGACATCGTCCGCTACAGCGTCGCTCCCCTGCTCTCCGACGAGGAGCAGCGCGCGTTCTCCGAGCAGTGGGGCATGGGCATGAACGGTGCCAACATCCTCACGTTCCTCATGGCCGACACGGGGTACTCCGACGACTTCCTGCTGAGCGCGGCCACCACCCTCGACGGCTTCGAGCGCATGGCCCAGGACGGTCCGCTCACCGCGCAGGACTGGTATGGCCACAACGGCCACGGCCCGTTGCCAACCGGCAACGACACCGGCTGGTACGACGACCCGATGGCCATGATCATGCACAACTTCGGGGAGAACCCCGAGGCCGGCCTGACGTTCTTCACCCAGCCCACCGAGGACGGCTGGGACCGCCAGACCTACTACTTCAACGACCGTGAGTGGAAGGCCGACGGCTACGGCGGCATCTCCCACGCCGTCGAGGGCATCGGCACCTCCGCCGCCAACCTCACCAGCGACCCCGAGGCCACCACCGGCCTGGTCTCGCGCTTCCTCGACCAGGTGGCCAACAGCCCCGGCTTCGACCCCGAGGACGCCCAGGCCGCTTCGCCCCACATCGCCGAGCTGCTGAAGTTCTACATGCCGGCGGTAGAGACGGCGCTGCGGTACCCCAACGAGGACGGCGACGGCCGCTCGGAGGCGATCACGATCGAGAACTTCGGGTCGTTCGACCACTACCCCGTGTTGTTCACCGACGACCTCGACACCCTCATGCAGGTCGCGATGAGCACCGGTGACGGGATGCAGAGCGTCGCGGAGGGCACCGCCGCCTACCAGCAGACGATGCTCAACAACCTCGGTGCTCAACTGGCGGTCAACCCCGACGACCCCGGTTTGCGCACCCAGCTGCGCGGGGTCCTCGAGCGCACGGCCGCCCTGCAGGGCTTCGGTGAGTACTCCGTCGGACAGGTGGAGATCGACGGGGCCAAGGACCGCGACGCCCAGCGTCAGGCGTTCATCGACCTGGTGGGCGACGCGGCCGGCATGGTGCCCCTGCCGGGTGCTGACGTCGTCGGCGAGCTGGGCAGCAAGGTGGTCGACTTCGGCTGGAGCCAGGCCGTCGACCTGGGCACGGACGCCAGCGGCGACGCCTTCACCTCCGAGGGCCAGGCGGCCACCGACAACGCCAACGACCGCGCCGCCGCCGGCACCAACCGGGTCAAGGTCTCGGCCTACCTCGCGCTCATCGAGTCCGGCGTCATCCCCCGCGAGGAGGTCCCCGACATGTACCTGCAGAACGGCCGCGTCATCAGCCTGCGCGACATCCCGGCCGACGCCATGTCCTCCTACGCCCAGACGGCCATGGCCGACGTGGGCTCGTACGCGACCGACAGCGACATCGAGCTCGCGTACAAGAACGAGTTCCTCGACTACTACGGACCGGCGGGCGATTGATGTCGCGTCTCGCCGCTGCGCTGGCCTGCGTGGCTCTTCTCGCCTCCGCCTGCGGGCCGGACTCCGACAGCGGGTCCGGTGAGGTTCCGTCCCACCTGCTCCAGCCCTCCGACCTGACGGGCGTCGAGAAGACCGACGTGCGCGATGGCCGCAGCGCGACCAAGACCAACTGCGCCGCGATGGACATCGAGTCCAGCCTGGCCGGAGGCGAACCGACGCCCGACTTCGTCCGGTACAAGCTGGAGACGGGCGACACCGTCGTCTCCACCGTCCAGGGTCCACGCTCCGGCCACAGGTCGATCGCCGGCACGTTCGACGAGGTCGACGCCGCCATCGAGACCTGCACGTCCGAGGCGCTGTCCGGTGGGACGTTCGAGCGACTGGAAGGGCTGCCGGACGGAGCCGTGGGCTTTCGCGCCGTCCAGGACACCTCCGAGGGTCCGCACACCACCGAGCGCGCGTACGGACGGGTCGACGACGAGTCGGCCGCCGTCGTCACGGTCGAGCGGGTCGGCGAGGGCGACCTCTCCGTCACCGTCGCGGACCTGTTGCCGACGGCGCTGGAGCGCGCCCAGGGCTGAGGCTCAGGCGTTCGCCACCTGGGCGAACTGCCGGGCCGCCTGCTCGAGGGCGTCGTCGTCCACCGAGGCGTCGAAGGTGAACCGCACGGCCGTCTGGGCGATCTCGCGGCCGTACCCCATCGCCGTGAGGACGTGACTGGGCTCGTCGCTCCCGGCAGCGCATGCCGACCCGCTCGAGGTGACGATGCCCCGCGCGTCGAGGTCGACCAGGATCGACTCCCCGCTGCGGGGCGTCTGCGTGAGGACGAACGACGCGTGACCGGGCAGACGGTGCTCAGGGTGGCCGGTCAGCTCCGCGCCGGGCACGAGCTTCTCCACCAGGCCGACGAAGCGATCGCGTCGCGCGGTGACCGTGGCCGGGTCGCCGTGGCCGAGCTCCAGCGCGGTGGCGATGCCGACGGCACCGGCGACGTCCTCGGTGCCGGAGCGGCGCCCGTCCTGCTGACCGCCGCCGTGCACGAGGGGCTCCCACGCCTGGCGACGATCGATCCACAGCACGCCGATGCCCTTCGGCGTGCCGAGCTTGTGACCGCTGAGGCTCAGGGCGGCGACGCCGAGGGCTCGCGCGTCGAGGTCGAGCCAGCCGGCTGCCTGCACCGCGTCGGTGTGGAACGGGACGCCGCGCTCGGCCGCCACGGCCGCCAGCTCGGCGATCGGCTGGACCGTGCCCACCTCGTTGTTCGCGTACTGGACGCTGACCACGGTGGTGTCGTCGCGCAGGGCGGCGACGAGGTCATCTAGCCCGACACGGCCGTCGGTGCCGACGGGCAGCACCGTGACCTCGAACCCGAGCCGGCCGAGCCAGGCCGCCGACTCGAGCACCGCCGGGTGCTCCACGGCGCTGACCACCACGTGACGTCCGCGCGGGTCGGCCAGGGCGATCCCCTTGATGGCCGTGTTGTCGGACTCGGTCCCCCCGCTGCAGAACGTGACCTCACCCGGCCGGGCGCCCAGCACCGCGGCCACCCGCCGGCGCGCGTCGTCGAGTGCCCGGCTCGCGGCGGCACCCACCTCGTGGTGGCTGGCCGGGTTGCCGAAGTCGCGGGTGAGGAACGGCCACATCGCCTCCAGCACCTCGCGGCGCACCGGGGACGTGGCGGCGTGGTCGAGGTAGATCACGACAACCGCACGTCCAGGCCGAGGTCCAGGTTGCTGACCGAATGCGTCAGCGCGCCGACGCTGATGACGTCGACGCCCGTCTTCGCGATCTCCCCGATCGTGCTGAGATCGACCCCGCCCGAGGCCTCGACGAGCGCCCGCCCGGCCACCAGCTCGACTCCGGCGCGCAGGTCGTCGAGGCTGAAGTTGTCGAGCATGATCGTGTCCACTCCCCCGGCCAGCACGGGCTCGATCTGGTCGAGCCGGTCGACCTCCACCTCGAGGTGGGTGGTGTGCGGCAGCTGCTCGCGGGCCGCGCGGATCGCCGCGGTGACGTCGTCCACGAGCGCCAGGTGGTTGTCCTTGGCCATGACGGCGTCCGACAGGCTGAAGCGGTGGTTGTGGCCGCCGCCGCACCGCACGGCATGGCGCTCGAGCGCGCGCAGGCCCGGCGTGGTCTTGCGGGTGTCGACCACGCGCACCCCGGGCCCGGCGGCCTCCACGTAGTCGGCGGTCAGCGTGGCGATGCCGCACATCCGCTGGACGAGATTGAGCGCGATGCGCTCGCCGCGCAGCACCGCGCGGGCGTTGCCGCGCACCGTGGCGAGCCGGTCGCCGAGGGCGAACCGGGCGCCTTCCGGGAGGTGCACCGTGACCTCGACCCCGGGGTCGAGGGCCGTCATCGCGACCTCGACGACCTCACCGCCGGCGAACACGCCGGGCTCGCGGGCCACGAGGTCGGCCGTGGCCACGGCGTCGCGCGGGACGAAGACCTCCGAGGTCAGGTCGCCGTGCGGAGCGTCCTCGTCGAGAGCGGCCTCGACGACGCGCACGATCTGGCGGCGCTCAAGCATGGCGCACCGCGAGGAGGGTCGAGTGCCGCGCCGGGCCGGGCTGCGGCTCGGGGAAGTCGCGGCGGAAGTGGCCACCGCGCGACTCCTCGCGAGCCAGCGCACTGGCGACGACCGCACGCGCCACCCACCACAGATTGGCGTCCTCGGCGGACTTGGCGTCGATCGCCGCCGGCGGCGCCCAGGCGGCCAGCACGCTGGCCGCGTCCTCCAGTCCGGCGCGGTCGCGCGACAGCCCGGCGGAGTCCCACAGGAGCTGCTGCAGGTCGGTGCGGCCGAACGCCTCGACGCCCGGCGCGACGTCGAGCTCGATCGGCTCGGCCCACGCGTCGTCGAAGTCGGCCTGGGTCCCGGCGGGCCTGCTGCGAATCGCCTCGCCGACGCGATGGCCGTAGACCGCGCCCTCGAGGAGCGAGTTCGAGGCCAGCCGGTTGGCCCCGTGCAGGCCGTTGCACGCGACCTCGCCGACGGCGTACAGGCCGCGCACGCTGGTGCGGCCCCAGACGTCGGTGCGCACCCCGCCCATGACGTAGTGCGCGGCGGGCGTGACCTCGATCGGGTCGCGGGACCAGTCCAGCCCCTGCGCCCTCACCACGGCGTCGATCGTGGGGAACCGCTCGGCCAGGAACCGGGCGCCCAGCCGCGTGGCGTCGAGCCGTACCGGAGTACCGCCCTGACGCTGCATCTGCTCGGCGATGCCCCGGGCCACGATGTCGCGCGGCGCGAGCTCGGCGTCAGGGTGAACGTCGGTCATGAAGCGGTGCCCGGAGGCGTCGATCAGGACCGCCCCCTCCCCTCGCACCGCCTCGGACACCAGGTGGTTGCCCGGGGTGGCGAGCGACGTGGGGTGGAACTGCTGGAACTCGAGGTCGGCGACGACGGCGCCGGCCCGCAGCGCGATCGCCACCCCGTCGGCTGTCGCGACGGCTGGATTGGTGGTGCAGGGGAACAGCTGCCCCGCGCCGCCGGTGGCCAGCACGACGGCGTCGGCGGTCAGCACCTCGCCGTCGAGGAGGCGCACCCCGGTGGCGAGTCCGGCCTCGACGACGACGTCGACGACCGTGGTGTTCTCGCGGACGGTGATCCCGGTACCCGCCAGCCGGGCGATCAGGGCCGACGCGATCGCCGCGCCGGTGGCGTCGCCCCCGGAGTGCAGGATCCGCTCGTGGGAGTGCGCCGCCTCGAGCCCGAGGGCGAGCTTCCCGCCCTCGCGGTCGAACGGCACGCCCCGCCGGATGAGCGCAGCCACCGCTTCGGGCCCGTCGGCGCACAGCACCTCGACCGCGTCCTCGGCGCACAGGCCGGCGCCCGCGACGCAGGTGTCGGCCACGTGGGAGGCGACGGTGTCGTCGGGCGAGGTCACGACCGCCACGCCGCCCTGGGCGACGGCGGTGTTGGAGTGGTCGAGGCGCGCCTTGGCCACGAGCGTGACCTCGACGCCCGGACGGGCGACGAGGTCGAGCGCCGTGGTCAGACCCGCGACGCCGCTGCCCACGACGACGACGTGCGTCATGTCAGTCGGCCTTCGGCAGGGCCGCGAGCATCCGCTCGAGCGCGACCTTGGCGTGGACCGCGACGTCGTCGTCGACCACGATCTCGTTGCGGACGTCGCCCTCGACCAGCCCGTCCAGCACCCACGCGAGGTAGCCCGGGTGGATCCGGTACATCGTCGAGCACGGGCACACGACCGGGTCGAGGCAGAAGACCGTCTTGTCGGGGTGCTGGGCCGCCAGGCGGTTGACCAGATTGATCTCGGTGCCGATCGCGATCACCGAGCCCGACGGCGCGGCGGCGACGAACTTCTGGATCGCGTCGGTGGAGCCCGCGGCGTCGGCGGCATCGACGACGGCCATCGGACTCTCGGGGTGCACGATCACCCGGACGCCCGGGTGCTGGGCGCGCGCCTGCTCGATCTGGGCCACGGTGAAGCGCTTGTGCACCGAGCAGAATCCCGGCCACAGCAGCACCCGCGCGTCGCGCAGGACGTCCTCGTCGACCCCGAGGTCGGGCCGGCGCGGGTTGATCATGGGCATCTGCTCCAGCGGCACGCCCATCGCCTTGCCGGTGTTGCGGCCCAGGTGCTGGTCGGGGAAGAACAGCACGCGGCGACCCTGTTCGAAGGCCCACTCGAGCACGGTGGAGGCGTTGGACGAGGTGCACACGATCCCGCCGTGGCGGCCGCAGAACGCCTTGAGGGCGGCCGAGGAGTTCATGTACGTCACCGGGACGGTCTCGTCGTCGCCGTAGAACTCCGTCAGCACCTCCCAGGCGGCCTCGACCGAGTCCTCGTCGGCCATGTCGGCCATCGAGCAGCCGGCCGCGAGGTTCGGCAGGATGACGCGCTGCTCGGGGCGGGCCAGGATGTCGGCGGTCTCGGCCATGAAGTGCACGCCGCAGAACACGATCGCCTCGGCGTCCGGGCGGGTCAGAGCGGCGTTGGCCAGCTGGAACGAGTCGCCCACGAAGTCGGCGTACTGGACCACCTCGTCGCGCTGGTAGAAGTGCCCGAGGATGACCAGGCGGTCGCCCAGGGTCTGCTTGGCGGCGCGGATGCGGGCGTGCAGCTCGGCCTCGGGCATGCGCTGGTACGCCGCGGGAAGCTGGCCCGGGCGGGTGACCGGAGCGGGGATGACGTCGGTCTCGGACGCGCCGGGCCCGTAGCCGGGGAACCGGTCGAACTCCCATGGTTGCTTCGCCAGCTCGGCGTCGCACGTGCTGCCCGGCGCCGCGACGACGAGATCGTTGATCGAGAGGGTCATGCTGTCTCCAGTCGGTAGAGCGCCGGCGGTCGGTGGCTGGTGCCGGTGACGTGACGGCCCGTGGCGGTGATGCGCGGGTGGGCGAGTGCCTGACGGCGGAAATTGGCGGGATCGAGGCGCACCTGGCGGACCGCCTCGTGCACCTCGCGCAGCTGGGCGATCGTGAACTCCTCGCCGGTGAACGCGTGGGCGATGTCGGAGTAGGTGATCTTGGCGCGCAGCCGGTCGAGCGCGTAGGTGACGATCGCGTTGTGGTCGAAGGCCAGCGCCGGGACCTCGTCGGCGACGAACCACTCCACGTTCTCGCCGTCGATCGCCAGCGCGTCCTCGTCGGGTCGCGCCAGGGCCCAGTAGACGATCGAGACGACCCGGTCGGGCGAGCGGTCGATGCCGCCGAAGCTGTAGAGCTGCTCGAGGTAGGACGGCTCGAGGCCCGTGGTGCGACGCAGGGTGGTGCGCGCCGACGTGGTCAGGTCCTCCGCCGGCTTGAGGGGTCCGCCCGGCAGCGCCCACTGGCCGAGGAACGGCTCGCGGATCCGCCGGACCAGCGGCAGCCACAGGGTGTCGCGCCCCGTGGTCGGGTGCGGGCGCAGCGCGAAGATCACCGTGGACACCGCCAGCTCGATCCGCTGCTCCACCACACTCGCCTCCTTAGGGTCACCGTGACACTAAGGGGCGGTTATGGTCATGTCAACCCTAAGTCTCAGAAGTAGTCGCGAATCAGCACCGGCCCGGCGGGCGGCTCGAAGTCCTCGGGTCGCAGCACGAGCAGGTCGTAGGGGCGATGGTCGCGCACGCGATGCTCCGGCAGCACCGACGTCAGCTCCGTGCCGGACGTGTCGAACCGGGTCGTCGGCGCCACGGTCGAGAACGTGCCGAACATCCACAGCAGGGAGTCGCGCGCCGCGTCGTCCGTCCAGACCAGGTCCTCCACCTCGACGTGGGCGTCCCCGCCGACACCCGGCGACCGGTTCCACGCGGCGTAGGCGACGGCCGTTCCGTCGTCGTCGAGTGCGAGCGTCACCCCCGTGGCGTCGTTCAGCCAGGCGTCGTGGTCGAACTCCACCGACGTGCGCGTGAGCGGGCCGTCGTGGACGCTCGCCCAGCCGGCGTAGATCCGCTGGAGGGCCGGGATGTCGTCGGTGGTCGCACGCCTCAGCCCCCGCTGTCGCGCGAAGCCGTGGAGGGATGACGTCGGCACCTCGATCGTGTCCATCGCGCCGACCGTGCGGTACCCCAGGCTCCCGTAGATCCCGGGGGCGCTGGCGAACAGCGTCGCGATGACGTCCCCCTGCGAACGGGCCTCGTCGTGGAGTCGCTCCATGAGGGGCCGCAGCAGTCCGCGGCCGCGGAACTCGGGCGCGATGGCGACACCGCCGACGCCGCACGTCGGCACCTCGCGCCCCCCGAACCACGAGCCGTACGGCTTGCGCGAGGCGGTGGCCGCGAGCTGCCCGTCGACGAACAGCCCCCAGCGCTCGTAGGCCGGGTGCTCGACCCGGTCGGCGGGCAGTCTCGGCGACCCGAAGGCCGGAACCCGCACGGCGACCAGCGCCTCCCGGTCGTCCTCGGTCAGTCTGCGGATCTCCACGGATCCGACCTTAGGCGAGCGCCCAGATCTCGTGCGCGCGCGAGTGATGGATTCCCGTCAGCGGTAGTCGCGGGACCGGTGGCCGCTCGGCACCGCGGGATCGATCAGGCGCTCGAGCGTCTCGGCGACGAGGTTGACGGCCCCCTGCTGGTGCTCGAGGCGCCCCCGGATCACCACCGCGGCGCTCGACCGCGCCACGGTGCGGTGCCGCTGCCACACGGCGTCGAAGACCA
>JBEVDF010000105.1:0-5400 GCA_040514145.1 Aeromicrobium sp. | reverse complement strand
CGGGTCGGCGTCGCGCCCCCTGTGGACCGCCCTGCTGTCGCGCGGCACGACGCCCATCGCCCTCAAGCGGGGCAAGGTCGGCGAGCCCGTGCACCGGCTGCAGCGCACGCTGCGCGCCGCGGGCCAGTCGGTCGAGGTGACGGGCATCTACGACTCCCGCACGACCAGCGCGGTGCGCGCCTATCGCAAGAAGCTCGGGCTGCCCGGCTATCAGACGGCCGACCGTCAGGTGTGGGCCGCGCTGCAGGCCGGCCGCCGCTGACGCGTCAGGCTCGGTGCGTGGTCAGCAGGACCCCGCCGAGCCCGACGAGCATCGCCCCGCCGGTGCGGCGCACCGCCGCGAGCCGTCGGGGCGACCGTACGAACCACGTGCGCGCCGTGCCCGCCAGCAGGGCCCAGCCGGAGTCGCACACGATCGCGATCAGCAGGAAGAGCATGCCGAGTACGAGCATCTGCGCACCGATCGCCCCGGCGCCGAAGTCCACGAACTGCGGCAGCACGGCGACGAAGAACACGATCGTCTTCGGGTTGGTGACGCCGACGACGAACCCCTCGGCGAGGCTGCGCCACGACGAGGCGGCAGCAGGGTCGCTCTCGGCCGAGGCGACGTCGATCCTGCCGTGACGGATCGCCTGGATGCCCAGGTGGATCAGGTAGGCGGCGCCGAGCACCTTCACGATGGTGAACACCACGGCGGAGCCGGCGACGACCGCGCCCAGTCCGAGCGCCACGGCCACCACGATCGGCAGGCCGCCGAGGCCGTTGCCCACGACGCTCAGGATCCCGGCACGGCGTCCGTGCGCGAGCGACCGGCCGATGACGAACAGGACGCTCGGACCGGGGACGAGGATCAGCACCAGCGACGCGAGCGTGAAGGTCACCAGGGTCTCGGGACTGGGCACGTCTGAACAGTAGTCCGTGACGGGCGCGCCCCGGCGGGACGACGAACGGCCCACCCGGAGTCCGGGTGGGCCGTTCGTGTGATCGGTCGATCAGTGCATGACGACCGGGGGCTGGCCCTGGTCGTCGAGCAGCCTGACCGGCTCGCTCTTGCGGGGCAGGAACGCCACCGGGATCAGCGTGACCACCAGCACCGCGAACGCGACCCAGTAGGACTGCTCGAACGCGTGGGCCAGGTCGTTGAACCCGGCCTGCAGCTGGTCGGGCGTCACGCCCAGGACCGACACCAGCTGCGAGCCCTGCTCGGTGTGCGACGCGGCGGCCAGCTGAGCGGGGGTGAGACCCTCCTCGGCTCCCGGCAGGCTCTCCGAGCCCGGGATGATCGCGCCCTTCTGCATGCCGTTGGTCAGGACGACCGAGATGACCGCGATGCCCGAGGCGCTGGCCACCTGCTGCACGACGTTGAGCAACGTCGAGCCACGCGCCACCTCGTGCGAGGTGAGCGTCTTCAGTGCCGAGGTGAAGATCGGCATCATCGTGGCGCCCATGCCCATGCCCATGACGAACAGCCACAGGATGATCTGCCAGTACGGGGTGCTGGGCTCGGTGCTCGTGGCCACGCCGAACATGCCGACCAGGATGCCGATGAAGCCGAACGGGACGATCCGGCCGACCGGGATCCGGTCGACGAGAGCACCGGCGATCGGCATGGTCAGCATCGCGCCGATGCCCTGCGGGGCCACCAGGATGCCGGCCATCATGACCGACTCCCCGTGCACCTGCTGGAAGTACGTGGGCACCAGGAGCAGCGCGCCGAAGAACGCGCTGGCGAACAGGAACATCACGATGAGCGACACGCGCAGGTTGCGGTTGCCGAGCAGGCGCAGGTCGAGCAGCGGGTGCTTCGGCTTGAACGACCACACGACGAACGCGCCGATCAGGGCGATGCCGATGACCGTCGGGACGATCACCTTGGCCGCGAGCGCGGTGCCCTCGCCGGGGATCGACGAGATGCCGTACAGCAGCAGCGCCAGGCCGGGCGACATCAGCAGCATGCCGACGGTGTCGAGCGACTCGCTCGGCTCCGGGGCGTCCTTGGGCAGCACGCGGGCGGCGTAGACCAGGCCGATCGCGCCGATCGGCAGGTTGATGAGGAACACCCAGTGCCAGGAGGCGGCGTCGATGAGGATGCCGCCGATGATCGGGCCGAGGATGGGGCCGAGCAGCATCGGGATGCCCAGGATCGCCATGAGGCGTCCCATGCGGTGCGGACCGGCCGCCCGGGTCATGATCGTCATGCCCAGCGGCATCAGCATGCCGCCGCCGAGGCCCTGCAGGACACGGAAGGCGATGAGCGACTCGATGTTCCACGCCGCCGCGCACAGGACCGAGCCGAGCGTGAACAGCCCGATCGCGGTCATGTAGAGGCGCTTGGTGCCGAACCGGTCGGCGGCCCAGCCGGTGAGCGGGATGACGGCCGCGAGCGCCAGCATGTAGGCGGTGGCCGTCCAGGCGACCGTGGCGTACTTCAGCGGCTCGCCGTCGGTGGACAACTCGGTCTGGAACGTCGGCAGCGCGACGTTGACGACCGTGACGTCCAGGATGGACATGATCGCGCCGAGCACGACCACGCCGGCGACCTTGAGGATCTCCGGAGTGATCTTGTCGTCGTCGACGCTGACTCCTTCAGGAGGACTGGCTGACATCTGGTACTTCCTTCGCAAGTGGCTTGAGGGCCTCGACGAGAGCGAGGCATTGTGCGGGGTCGAGGTCGTCGAGCAGCGTGCGCACGGCGTCCTCCTTGGACTTGAGGTGACTCTGCGCCAGGCTCCGACCGCGGTCGGTGACGGCGACGAGCTTGACCCGCCGGTCCTCGGGATTCTCGGTGCGCACGATGAGCTTCTTGCGCACCAGCTGCTCGACGTTGCGACCGGCCGAAGCCGCCGACAGACCCACCGAGTCGGCCAGGTCGCCGATGGCGACCGGATGATCGTGGTGGGCGAGCAGGAACACGAGTCTGGCCTGTGTGAAGGACAGTTTCAGTCCCGCGACCGTCTCGAGCGACTCACCCTCGGCCGTCGTGAAGACCTGTCCGAGGAAGTCCCGGACGGCAGTGAACGCGCAGGCGTGGGGTGAGTCGGTCATGACCCGGAAATGCTAACTCACATGCAACTATTGCGGAAGCGTGACCTTCGTTACGTCCCGGGTGGACGGGGAGTTTCCCGACCTGCCGTAAGATGGGGCGAGTGCCTACACGCTCTGATCTGCGCAATGTCGCCATCGTCGCCCACGTCGACCATGGCAAGACCACTCTCGTCGACGCGATGCTGCAACAGCAGGGCGCGTACTCCGACCACCAGGAAGTGACCGATCGGGTCATGGACTCGGGTGATCTCGAGCGCGAGAAGGGCATCACGATCCTCGCGAAGAACACCGCGGTCAAGTACTACGGACCCGGCACCGAGGACATCCCCGGCAACGCCGTCACGATCAACATCATCGACACCCCCGGCCACGCCGACTTCGGTGGCGAGGTCGAGCGCGGCCTGTCGATGGTCGACGCCGTCGTCCTGCTGGTCGACGCCTCCGAGGGCCCGCTGCCCCAGACCCGCTTCGTGCTGCGCAAGGCCCTGCTGGCCAAGATGCCCGTCATCTTGGTCGTCAACAAGGTCGACCGTCCCGACGCCCGCATCGCCGAGGTCGTCGACGAGACCTACGACCTGTTCATGGACCTGCTGCCCGAGGACGCCGCCGACGACGCCCTCGACTTCCCGGTGGTCTACGCCTCCGGCAAGGCCGGCATCGCCTCGCTGGAGAAGCCCGAGGACGGCACGCTGCCCGCCGGCGAGAACCTCATCCCGCTGTTCCAGACGATCATGGAGCACGTCCCGGCCCCCGAGTACACCGAGGGCGCGCCGCTGCAGGCGCACGTCACCAACCTCGACTCCTCCCCCTTCCTGGGCCGCCTGGCGCTCGTGCGCGTCGAGGAGGGCGAGCTCAAGAAGGGCCAGCAGGTCGCGTGGATGAAGCGCGACGGCTCGGTCGAGCGCGTCAAGATCACCGAGCTGCTCATCACCGAGGCCCTCGACCGCAAGCCCGGCGAGAAGGCCGGCCCCGGCGACATCGTGGCCATCGCCGGCATCAGCGACATCAACATCGGCGAGACGCTGGCCGACCCCGAGAACCCGGTCGCGCTCCCGCTCATCCACGTCGACGAGCCCGCCATCTCGATGACCATCGGCACGAACACGTCGCCGCTGGCCGGTCGCGAGAAGGGCACCAAGGTCACCGCCCGCCTCGTCAAGGACCGCCTCGAGTCCGAGCTGATCGGCAACGTCTCGATCCGCGTGCTGCCCACCGAGCGTCCCGACGCGTGGGAGGTCCAGGGCCGCGGCGAGCTGGCGCTGGCGATCCTCGTCGAGCAGATGCGCCGCGAGGGCTACGAGCTGACCGTCGGCAAGCCGCAGGTGGTCACCCGCGAGATCGACGGCAAGCTGCACGAGCCCGTCGAGCGCCTCACGATCGACGCGCCCGAGGAGTACCTCGGCACGATCACGCAGCTGCTGGCCGTCCGCAAGGGCCGCATGGAGCAGATGGTCAACCACGGCACCGGCTGGGTCCGCATGGAGTTCCTGGTCCCGGCGCGTGGCCTGATCGGCTTCCGCACCGAGTTCCTCACCGACACCCGCGGCACCGGCATCGCCCACCACATCTCCGAGGGCTACGAGCCGTGGTTCGGCGAGATCTCGACGCGCCCCTCGGGCTCGCTGGTGGCCGACCGCGCCGGCGCCGTCACCTCGTTCGCCATGACCAACCTGCAGGAGCGCGGCACGCTGTTCGTCGAGCCCGGGACCGAGGTCTACGAGGGCATGATCGTCGGCGAGAACTCCCGCGATGACGACATGGACATCAACATCACCAAGGAGAAGAAGCAGTCGAACGTGCGCTCCTCCTCGGCCGACAACTTCGAGAAGGTCATCCCGCCGAAGAAGCTCTCGCTCGAGCAGTGCCTGGAGTTCTGCCGCGAGGACGAGTGCGTCGAGGTCACCCCGGGCAACGTGCGCATCCGCAAGGTGGTCCTGGACGCCGGCGAGCGCTCCCGCACCGCGCGCAAGCGCAAGTGAGCTGACCCAGCCCCCACGAACCCCTCTCCGGCCTCGCCGGGGAGGGGTTCGTCGGTTTCCCCGTTGACGTGGGTGAGCCGGCGGCGCGGGGCGAGGGTCAGTACCCCGAGCCCCGCGTCTGCGCGAGGTAGACGAGCGCGGCCACGGTGCCCAGCAGCGCCAGGATGTTGATCGGCTCACGCACCACGATGTCGATGAAGATCGACAACGGCAGGATGACCAGCCAGATGTTCTTGGGCAGCGTGCCGGCCATCTCGAAGTCGTACGGCTTGCGGCGCACGCAATCGACCAGCGCGAAGATCTTGGCGCACAGCAAGACCCACCAGATCAGTCCGGTCACAAAACCCATGGGGGGAAGACTACGGTGGGCACCACC
>JBEVDF010000035.1:0-13245 GCA_040514145.1 Aeromicrobium sp. | reverse complement strand
ACATCGAGCAGGATCCCGCATCCGCCGACATCGTCGAGAAGGCCAACGGCGGCAACCAGACCGTGCCGACGCTCGTGTTCGCCGACGGCACCGCGCTGACGAATCCGTCCGTGGCGCAGGTCAAGGAGAAGCTGGGGGTCTGACGGGTCACACCGTCGCGCGGCACCGATTCGGCGAAGCGCCCCCGCTGTCCGCTGACCGCCGATAGCATCGCCCGGTGACCCAGCCGCCTGATTTCCCCCAACCGGACGAGGGGTCATCCACCGACGCGCCCGGACCCTACGGCCAACCCGCCCCGCCCTACGGCACCCCTCCATACCCGCCGCGGCACGTCAACCCCGCCTACGGGTATGCGCCGCAGCAGGTCAACCCGATCTACGGGTACGCACCTCAGCACACCCCGAGCGGCATGTACCAAGCCGCGGCCATCATCAACTGGGTGGTGCTCGGCCTGCTCATCGTGGGGACGTGCGGACTCGGCATCGTGGCTGCCGCCTGGTTCGTCCCCATGACGATCAACATTCACAAGGGCGCGAAAGATCGTGAGAAGCACACCGCGCTGGGGGTCTGCACGCTTCTCTTCTGCAACCTGATCTCGGGCATCTTGATGCTCGTCGAGGACTCAAACCGCCCCGCCCGCCCCATGCTCTGAGCCTGAGCCCTCAGGGCTCGTGGCCTCAGGACCAGGATCCGGGCAGGTCGCCGCCGTACCACTGCTCGACGAGCCAGCGGGAGATCGAGACCTTCGGCGGGGGCAGCAGGACGCTCTCGTCCTCGATCGCGCGCAGCAGCTCCTCGCGGGTGAACCAGCGTGCCTCGGCGATCTCCTTCTCGTCCAGCACGAGATCGGTGGACTCGGCGGCCACGCGGAAGCCCAGCATGAGGCTCTGGGGGAACGGCCACGGCTGGCTGCCCAGGTACTCGGCATGGCCGACGGCGATCCCGACCTCCTCGGCCACCTCGCGGCGCACCGCGTCCTCGAGCGTCTCCCCCGGCTCGACGAAGCCGGCCAGGGTGGAGAAACGGCCCTCGGGCCATTGCGGGTTGCGTGCCAGCAGGCAGCGGTCGTCCTTGTCGGTGACCAGCATGATCACGGCCGGATCGGTACGGGGGTAGTGCTCGGTGCCGCACGACGGACAGACCCGCAGGTGACCCGCCTGCGCGCTGTAGAGGCGCTCGCCGCAGCGTGAGCAGTAGACGTGCGACTGGAGCCACCGCGCCAGGCCCACCGCGTGGATGGCCAGCGAGAGCTCGTCGGGGTCGAGCAGGGGCGCCAGCTCCCGGACGCTGACGGGCGTCAGCTCGCGCGGGACCCGCTGCACCGCCACGGCCGCATGGCGGATGCCGTTCTGGTCGCCCAGCAGGATCCACTCGCCGTCGGGCGCCTCGTCGGGCGAGATCCACCGCAGCGCAGGGCCGTCGATCGTGGCCACGTGCTCTCCACCGATGACGAGCACCCGGGTGTCCGGGGTCTTCCACACGTCATCGTGTGCCCTCAGGTTTCCCGCTCGGTCGTGCCGGGCCCGTTCGAACGCGAAATCCACACCTCACCGTAACCCGAGGCGAGTTTCGAGCGCCGCGCGGTCCGGCAGGTCGTCGAACGTGTGCGACTGCCCGAGCCGCACGTAGTGGAACGTCCCCACCACGCGCTCGGGGTCGATGCCCTGCATCTCGGCCCATGCGAGGCGGTAGAGCGCGAGCTGCAGCGGGTCGGCGTCGGGCGTACGGTTCGTCTTCCAGTCGACGACCTCGAACCCCGTGCCGCCGCCGGGCAGCTCGGTGGGGAACACCGCGTCGATCCGACCGATCACCTGCTGCCCGCCCAGCCGCAGGGTGAACGGCGCCTCGACGACCACCGGCTCGCGGCCCGCGAACGGCCCGGACTCGAACGCCTCCTTCAGCGCATCGAGATCGGACTCGTCGACGACCTCGGCGTCGCCGCGGCCCGGCAGCTCGTCGGGGTCCAGCAGGGTCTGCTGCCCGTAGCGGGCCTCGATCCACGCGTGGAACCGCGTGCCGAACCGCGCCGCCGCCGACGGGCGCCGCGGCATCGGCCGGGCCAGCGCCCGCACGAAGGCGTCCTCGTCGTCATCGAGCGCGAGCACGTCGGTGGCCGAGAGGGACGCGGGCAAGGTGACCTCGATCTGGCGCTCGGCGCGCGCCCGCGCCTCCTCCAGGAGCAGGTCGAGGTCGGTGCGCAGCTCGGCGAGGCGCTCGTCGCCCTCGACAGGACGCGCCTCGGGCTCGTGCAGGTGGTGGCGGACCGCCTCGGCGAGCTCGCGGCGGCGGTCGAACGACGTGAGTGCCACGGGCCACGGGACGGTCTGGTCGACGAGGTGCGGGTTCTGGTCGTCGTCGGCGGGCGGTTCGGCCCACACGACGGGGGCGGTGCCACGCTGGGCCAGCCAGTCGCGCACGTCGACCAGGAACGCCGACTCGGCGCGCGGACGCAGCTGCGTGCGGCCCCACCGGTGACCGCTGACGTGCAGCCGCCGCTTGGCCCGGGTGAACGCCACGTAGGCCAGCCGGATCTCCTCCATCAGCGCGTCGCGACGCGTGTCCTCCTCGAACGCCTTCTTCGCCGGGCCGGTGAACTCGGCCACCTGGGGCACGAAGTCGACGTCACCGCGCATCGGCGCGGGCAGCGCCTTGGCCACCGTGGGCCAGCGCGAGCGGCCGCGACCGGACGGGAAGACCGTGCCCGAGACGAACGGGACGAAGACCTCCTCGAACTCCAGGCCCTTGGCCCGGTGGATGGTCAGCAGCTTGATCGAGTCGGCGTCGGACGGAGCGCTCAGCTCCATCCCCTCGTTGTACTCGCGCTCGGCGTCCAGGTGCGCGAGCAGACCCGGCAGCGAGGCGTAGCGGTCGTGCTGGGCGTAGTCACCGATCGCGTCGATCAGCAGCGCGAGGTTGTCGGTGGGGACGCCGGCGACCGGCAGCTCGACGTCGAGGTCGAGCTCGGTGACGACCCGGCGAGCCAGGTCGAGCAGGGGCTCGTGCGCGTGGCGCCGCAGCCGCCGCAGCATCCCGGCCAGGTCGGCGAAGCGGGCACGCGCGGCCTCGGAGTACGCGGCGTGGCCCGGATCCTCCACGGCCTCGGCCAGCGAGACGATCTCGGTGGGGTCCACGCCGGTGGTGGCCTCGTCGAGCGCCGCCTGCAGGACCGCGTCGGGATCGGAGCCGTCGACCCCTCCCCCGCTGTTCCACTGCCGCCCGAGCTCGGCGGCGCGTTGACCCAGCAGCGCGAGGTCGCGCTCGCCGATCCGCCAGCGCACGCCCGTGAGCAGGCGGAGCATCGCCGGATTGGCGGTGACGTCGTCGAGCACGGCCAGCACCGAGAGCACGTCGACGACCTCGGGCTGCTGCAGCAGGCCCGTGAGACCGACGATCTCGACCGGCAGGCCACGCGAGCGCAGGGCGCGGACGATCTCGGGATTCTCGTTGGTGGTGCGCACGAGGATCGCGATCTCGCGGCGCGACACACCGCTCTCGACCGACTCCACCACGAGGTCGACCAACGCCTCGATCTCCTGCGCCACACCCTGGTGCAGGGCGACCGACACCTCTCCGGACGGATTCTCCGGCGCGGCCCTCAGCGGCGTGACGATCTGCGCGACGCCGGGCGACCCGTAGTAGTCGCGGGCGACGTAGCCGGCGAGGTCGATGATCTCCGGCGCGCACCGGCGGGTGACGTCGAGGCTGAACAGCCGGCCCTTCTCGCCGCCGGCGCCCGGGAAGTCGTCGAGGAACGCGGTGAGGTTGCCCGACGCCGCGCCGCGCCAGCCGTAGATGCCCTGGGCGGGGTCGCCGACCGCGCTGATCGGCCGGCCGGCGAACAGGGCCTGCAGCAGGTCGCGCTGGGCGACCGAGGTGTCCTGGTACTCGTCGAGCAGCACCACGTCGTAGCGCTCGCGCAGCACCTGCTGCACCTCGGGCAGGGCGGCCAACTGGGCACCCCAGGCCATCTGGTCGGAGAAGTCCATGACGCCCGCGTCGGCCTTGGCCGCGCGGTACTCGTCGACCAGGTCGGCCAGCTCGTCGCGCTTCAGGCACGCGGCGACGATCTCCTCGTGCCACTTGAGCGGCTTCTCGGCGCGCTGGGCCGCCTCGATCGTGACGCGGTCGAACTCGCGCAGCTCCTCGGTGGTGACGAGGTGCTCCGACAGCTGGCCGTCGAGCTCGAGCAGGTCGCCGATCACGGTGGGCAGCCAGGCCGAGACGTGGCGCAAGGGGCCGTCGTGACCCCGCGCGGTGCGCGCCGCGATCTGGAACCGGGTGGCGTCGGCCAGCACGCGCAGGTCGGGTTCGATCCCCATCCGCAGCCCGTGCTCGGCGATCAGCGTGCCGGCGAAGGCGTGATACGTGGAGACGGTGGGCTCGCCGAACTCGGAGAAGTCACCGACGAGGTCGAGCGACTCGCGCACCCGGCCCGCCAGCTCAGCGGCGGCCTTCGACGTGAAGGTGAGGCCCAGCAGCCGGTCGGGCGCGTACCCGAGGTGGCCCACGAGCCACACGACGCGCGCCGCCATGACCGCGGTCTTGCCCGCGCCGGCCCCGGCGATGATCGCCTGGGGCTGCGCCGGATCGGCGGTGATCGCGGCAAGCTGCGGATCACTGAACGGGATCCCCAGCACCTCGCGCAGGTGGTCGGTGTCGCGCACGAGCGGGGTCACTCGACTCCTCCGATCGTGGGGCCGGTGAGCACGGGGCAGAGGGTCTGGAAGTCGCAGAAGCCGCAGTGGTCGTTGGGGCGGGCCACGAGACTCTCGTCGCGTACGGCACGGGCCGACTCGGCCAGCAGCTCGAGGGCGAAGAACGCCTCCTCCCGCACGGGCGCGGCCTGCGGCTGGACCTTCGGCGAGTCGGGGTCCTTCGCCCCGGCGGGCGTGCGCAGCTGAACGAGCTCGGCACCGCCGGAACGGGCCTGCTCCACCCCGAGCGACGCGACCGCCCCGTGCTCGACGGCGACCTGGTAGATGCCCAGCTGGGCGTGCTCGGCGATCTTGCGCGGGCCGGGCGCGTTGCGACTGGTCTTGAAGTCGACGACGTGGACCCGGCCCTCGGCGTCGATCTCGACCCGGTCCATCGAGCCGCGGAGCAGGACCTCCTCGCCGCCGACCACGAGCGTGGTGGTGAACGCGTGCTCGGCCGCCAGCGGTGTGCGGGGGTTGGCCCGGTGCCACCGGGCGAACCGGACGAGGGTCTCGTGGGCGGCCTGGCGCTCGCGCTCGCCCAGCCAGGCGGCCTGGTGGTCGAGCCGGTGCCAGACCTCGTCGAGCCGGGCGGCCATCGCCACCGCGTCGGGCTCGACGCCTCGCTGCACGACGTCGGCTGCGAGGGCGTGGACGATCGAGCCGAAGCCCTGCGCCGACGTGGAGGCGGACTCGCCGTGGGCCTCGCGCCCGAGGAACCAGCGCAGCGAGCACGCCGTGATCCCCTCGACCGCGGAGCCGGAGAGGGCCAGCGGCTGGTCCTGGGGGCGCCACGGCGTCTCCGAACGCGTGGGCTCGGCCAGCCCCCACCAGCGGTCAGGGTCGGCCGCGCGGGTGAGCGGCAGGTCGGCGCGGACGATCTCGGCCAGCATCGCGGCTGCCTCGTCGCGCACGGCCGCATCGTCGGACTGCTCGCCGAGGCGCCGCAGCTCGGCGACCACGCCACGCAACGACACCGGGCGAGCGGGGCGTCCGAGCGGGAGATCGGCCTCGATGCCGAAGCCGGCCGCGAGCAGCTCGGCGACGAAGCGCGACGGCTGGTCGCCGTCGTCGGTGGGCGTCTGGACGGCGGTGACCACGAGGCGGCTCGTGGCGCGGGTGCAGGCCACGTAGAACAGCCGGCGCTCCTCGCGCAGCTGCTCCCCGCGAGCCCCCGGCTCGGCCGGGCCGTCGAGGTGCTCCGAGCGCAGCAGGCTGCCGCGCGAGCGCAGGTCGGGCCAACGCTGGGCCTGGACGCCGGCGACCACGACGAGCGGCCACTCCAGCCCCTTGGACCGGTGCGCGGTCATCAGGCGGACGGCGTCGGGGCGGGTGGCGCTGGTCTCGAGCTGGTCGGCCGGGATCTGCTGGGCGCGCAGCTCGGCCACGAAGTTCACGGTGTCGCGGCGACGGCCGCCCTCCTCGGCGCGTGCGGCGTGGCGGAACAGCGCGCACACGGCGTCGAGGTCGCGGTCGGCGTGCGCCCGCCCCTCGACGGTGCCCCACTGCTCGCGCAGGCGCGCCGGCCAGCCCGTGCCGTCCCACAGCAGCCAGAGCGCCTGCTCGGGCGGCTCGCCGCGCCGCAGCACCGCCGCCGCGCGCCCGAGCAGGGCGGCGAGGTCGCGGGCCGCGCCCACCGCATCGGCGGTGGAGTGGTCGGAGGTGGTGACGCCGAGGGCCGCCGGATCGAGGAGGGCTCCGGCGACGAGGTCGCTCGACGGGGTCTCGGGGTCGCGCTGGCGCAGGGCCCGGCCGAGGCGGCGCATCGCGGGACCGTCGAGCCCGGTGAGCGGACCGGTGAGCAGCGCCTCGGCCGTCTCGGTGTCGATCGGCTCGTCCCGCGCGATGAGGTCGGCGGCCTCGAGGGCCAGGAGCAGCGTGCGGACCGCCGGCTGGGCCACGAGCGGGACCTCGTCGCCGGCGACCTCGACCGGGACCCCGGCGGGGCCCAGGACGCGCTGGAGTCGGGTGAGGTCGGCGCCGGTGCGCACGAGGACCGCCATGTCGGACCAGGGCAGGCCGTCGTCGAGGTGCGCCCGGCGCAGGATGCCGGCGATGTGCTCGGCCTCCGCCGTCGCGGAGGCGTACGTGGCGACCTCGACCCGTCCCTCCTCGGGCGCAGCCGACCTCAGGTTGCGGTGCTGATCGGCCGCTCGGGCGTCGAGGCCGGGCGGGACGGGCGGGTTCCCCAGCGCGACCCGCGCCGCGGCCAGGATCCGCGGCCCGAAGCGGCGGGTGGTGGTGAGCGCCACGGTGGGCGCGGGCCGGTCGGCGGCGGCGAACTGGTGGGGGAAGCGCGTGATCGCACCCGGGTCGGCGCCGCGGAATCCGTAGATCGCCTGGTCGTGGTCGCCGACCACCACGAGGTCGCGTCCGTCGCCGGCGAGGTCGTGCAGCAGCCGCACCTGCAGCGGGTCGGTGTCCTGGTACTCGTCGACCACGACGAGGCGGTACCGGTCGCGCAGCGCCCGGCGGTGGTCGCGATCGCCCGCGATCGCCGCGGCGCGGGTGACGAGGTCGGTGTAGTCCGTGCGGTTCTGCAGGTCGATGACCTGGTGGTACTCCTCGATCGCGTCGGCGACGCGCATCCACTCGGGTCGCTCGCGCGTGATCGCCAGGGCGCGCAGGTCATCGGGATCGAGGCCGCGGGTGACCGCGGCCGACATGAAGGACTGCAGCTCGGCGGCCAGGCCGCGGGTGCCCAGCGCCTCGCGCAGCGATGCGGGCCAGCTGGAGGGTTCGTGCCCGCCGAGCAGGTCGGCGACCACCGCATCGCGCGCCGGGGCGGTCATCAGCTCGGGCGGTGCGGCGAACGCCTCGGGGTCGCTGAACTCGCGCACGAGGGCGTAGCAGAAGGCGTGGAAGGTCATCGCCGGAACCGTGGCGGACGTACCCGAGAGTCGTCGGCCGATCCGGTCGCGCAGCTCGCCCGCGGCCTTGCGGCTGAACGTCAGGACGAGGATCTGGTCGGGGGTGAGCTCGCCGGACTCGATGCGGTCGACGACGACCTCGACCAGCGTGGTGGTCTTGCCGGTGCCCGGTCCGGCCAGGACCAGCAGGGGTCCGCCCCGGTGGTCGACGACCGAGCGCTGGGCCTCGTCGAGCCGGGGCGCAGCGGCACGCACGGCATCGGGCCGTTGCAGGACGAGTTCGGGCACGTGCCCATGCAACCAGACGGCCCCGACAGTCCTCAGAAGTCCGGGGCGAGCGCGTCCTTCACGATCACCCGGCCGCTGCGGACGGGCGTGCCCTCGTCGCGCCAGTGCTGCTGGGCGTCGACGACGAGGTGGGCGGGCAGGGAGCCGTCGGCGCGGACGACGCGCCACCACGGCACGCCGTGTCCCTCGAGCGCCATGACGCGCCCCACCTGGCGTGCACCGCCGCGGCCGAGCCGTTCGGCGATCAGGCCATAGGTCGCGACGCAGCCCGGCGGGATCTGCTCGACGACCTCGAGCACGGCCTCGGTGAACTCCTCGTCCATGGCCCCGATCCTGTCAGCAGGACCGGGGCCTGACGAGCGTCAGTAGCTGGGCTGGCTCGGGTCGATCTGGTTGACCCACGCCACCACGCCGCCGCCGACGTGCACGGAGTCGGAGTAGCCCGCGCCCTTGAGCACCGCGAGAGCCTCGGCCGAGCGAACGCCCGACTTGCAGTGCAGGACGACCTGCTTGTCCTGCGGCAGGCGGTCGAACGCCTTGCCGCCGAGGATCTCGCCCTTGGGGATCAGGACCGAGCCCGGGATCTGGTTGATCTCGTACTCGTTCGGCTCGCGCACGTCGACCAGGACGAAGTCCCGGCCCCCGTCGTTCCGCTCCTTCAGCCAGCCCTCGAGCGTGGCGACCGAGATCGTGGAGTCGGCGGCGGCGTCGGCGGCCTCGTCGCTGATCGCGCCGCAGAACGCCTCGTAGTCGCCCATCAGCTCGGTGGGCAGCACGCCGTTGGGATCGCGACGGACCTTCAGCGTCGTGTACCGCATCTCGAGCGCGTCGTAGACCATGAGGCGGCCGATGAGCGGATCACCGATGCCGGTGAGCAGCTTGATCGCCTCGGTGACCATGATCGAGCCGATCGAGGCGCACAGGACGCCCAGCACGCCGCCCTCGGCGCACGAGGGGACCATGCCCGGCGGCGGCGGCTCGGGGTAGAGGTCGCGGTACTGCGGCCCCTCCTGCGCCCAGAAGACCGAGACCTGGCCCTCGAAGCGGTAGATCGAGCCCCACACGTACGGCTTGTTGAGGATGACGGCCGCGTCGTTGACGAGGTACCGCGTCGCGAAGTTGTCGGTGCCGTCGAGGATCAGGTCGTACTGGCTGAAGATGTCCAGCACGTTGTCGTTGTCCAGGCGCACGTTGTGCGTGATGACCTTGACGTAGGGGTTCGTCTCGGCCACCGACTCCGCGGCGCTCTGCACCTTCGGCTTGTCGATGTCGGACTGGCCGTGGATGATCTGGCGCTGCAGGTTGGACTCGTCGACGACGTCGTCGTCGATGATGCCCAGGGTGCCGACGCCGGCCGCCGCGAGGTAGAGCAGGGCGGGGCTGCCGAGTCCGCCGGCGCCGATGACCAGCACCTTCGCGTTCTTCAGGCGCTTCTGACCTGTCATGCCGACGTCGGGGATGATCAGGTGGCGGCTGTACCGCCGCACTTCGTCGATGGTCAGTTCGTCGGCGGGTTCGACCAGGGGCGCGACCACGGGCTTCTCCTTCGGTTGCTGGGCTCACCGGGCTCAACCCGGCGCCGACGACCATTGTTCCTCGCCCGTCCCAGCATGTGGCACACGGTCCGATCCGTGGACATCGCGTCGGAAGCGACCGGAGGGTAACCGACCGCTAGGGTTGGGGACGTGACCCAGACCCCAGAGGCCCGCCCCCGCGCAGGGCGGCTGCCCCGCACCGCACGGCGTGCCCAGCTGCTGGAGGTCGCCCTCGACGTCTTCGTGGAGCAGGGCTACCACGCGGCCTCGATGGACGAGATCGCCGAGCGAGCGGGCGTCTCGAAGCCGGTGCTCTACCAGCACTTCCCCGGCAAGCTCGACCTCTACACCGCGCTGGTCTCCACCGCCGTCGACACGGTGATCGAGGGCGTGCGCGAGTCGCTCGCGTCCACGCACGACAACCGCGAGCGCGTCCAGGCCAGCATGCGCCTGTGGTACGACAGCGTCGCCGACCGCGAGAAGGCCTTCCGCCTCGTCTTCGAGTCCGACCTCACCAGCGATCCCGAGGTCCGCGAGCTCGTCGACCGGGTCACCTCCGAGTCCGCCGCCGCGATCGCCGAGGTGATCGTCGAGGACACCGGCCTGTCGCGTGGAGCCGCCGAGCTGCTCGCCGCCGGCCTCGTCGGCATGGGTCACGTCGGAGCCCGCGCCTGGCTCTCCGGCGCGTCGGGCCTCTCGCGCGACGACGCCGTCACACTCGCCTCGACTCTCGCCTGGCGCGGGATCGGCGGGTTCCCCAAGCCCACCACCCAAGGAGATGAGTGACCGTGGAGGTCAAGATCGGCGTGCAGAACGCCGCCCGTGAACTGTCCGTCGACACCGATGTCGAGCCCGACACCGTGCTGGCCACGCTGAACGACGCCCTCAAGGACGACTCGCTGTTCACGCTCACCGACAGCAAGGGCCACACCGTCGCCGTCCCGGCCGACAAGGTCGCCTACCTGTACTTCAACGCCGACACCGGCCGCAAGGTGGGATTCGGCCTCACCAGCGCCTGAGTCACCGGGGTCTGGGTCAGGCGTCGAGACCGAGGCGGGCCATGCGCTTCGCGTGGGCCTCGGTGATGCGGGTGAACATGCGGCCGATCGAGGCCAGGTCGAACCCGCCGGGCCGGTCGGCGGCACCGACCACCACCGCGGTCAGCACGTCGCGCTCGGCCACCACCATCTGCGCCTGACTCAGCGCCTCGCCCATGAGGCGACGCCCCCACAGCGCGAGCCGGCCCGCCACCCGCGGGTCGGCGGCGATCGCCTCGCGCACCTGGTCCACCACGAACTCGCTGTTGCCGGTCTGACTCATCGTCTCGAGCACCAGTTGGCGCGTGTCGGCGTCGAGGAACGCGGCGATCTCGCGGTAGAAGTCGGCCGCCAGCCCGTCGCCGACGTAGGCCTTCAGCAGGCCCTCGAGCCAGTCGGACGGCTCGGTCTTGCCGTGGAACCGGGCGAAGGTCGACTTGAACGACTCCATCGCCGCGTACGGGTCCTCGCCGAGCTCGACGAGCCGGTCGCGCAGTTGCACGAAGTGGCTCCACTCCGAGGCGGCCATCGTCTGGATCGCGACCTTGGTGCGCAGGTCGGGCGCGTCCTGGGCGTCCTGGTTCAACTGCTCCACCGCGCTGAGCTCGCCATAGCTGAGCAGCGCCAGCAGCTCGACCACGCCGGCCCGGTAGTCGGGATCGTCGAAGGGTCCGCCGGGCGTCGAATCGGAGGTCATGATCGGGACTGTAGCGCGGCGCCCGCCCGCATCGAGGCTCGGAACGTTAGACTGAACGGGTATTCGCCGATCCTGTCCCTACAGGATCCAAGCCACTCGAGATCCGCTGACAGTAGATCGCACACAGAAATCAGAGCAGACCCCTGACTACCTTCACCGAACTGGGCGTCATGCCCGAGATCGCCGACGCCCTCGCCGACAAGGGCATCATCGAGGCCTTCCCCATCCAGGAGATGACCCTCTCGGTCGCCCTCATGGGAACCGACCTCATCGGCCAGGCCCGTACGGGCACCGGCAAGACGCTGGCCTTCGCCATCCCCGTCATCCAGCGCACCGTCGCCCCGCACGACGCCGACTACGACCAGCTGGTCGCGCCCGGCAAGCCGCAGGCGCTCATCGTCGCCCCCACGCGTGAGCTGGCCATCCAGGTCGCCAACGACGTCAAGACGGCGTCGAAGAACCGCGGCACCCGCATGCTGACGATCTACGGTGGCGTGCCGTACGAGCCGCAGCTCGAGGCCCTCGAGTCCGGCGTCGACATCATCGTGGGCACCCCCGGCCGCATCCTGGACCTGGTGAACCGCCGGGCCCTGGACATCAGCCACGTGAAGTCGCTCGTGCTGGACGAGGCCGACGAGATGCTCGACCTGGGCTTCCTGCCCGACGTCGAGTCGATCCTGGCCCGCACGCCCGAGACGCGCCAGACCATGCTGTTCAGCGCGACCATGCCGTCGTCGATCGTCACGCTGGCGCGCAAGCACATGCACCACCCGATGAACATCCGCGCGGAGTCGGCCGAGTCCGGCCAGATGGTGCCCGCCACGAGCCAGTTCGTCTGGCAGGCGCACGACATGGACAAGCCCGAGGTCGTCGCCCGCATCCTTCAGGCCGACGACGTCGAGCGCGTCGTGGTCTTCACGCGCACGAAGCGTCAGGCCCAGCGCGTGGCCGATGACCTGGCCGACCGCGGCTTCCCGGCCTCGCCGCTGCACGGCGACATGGCCCAGAAGGCGCGCGAGAAGGCGCTCGACGGCTTCCGCGAGGGCAAGGTCAGCATCCTGGTGGCCACCGATGTCGCCGCGCGCGGCATCGACGTCGCCAACATCAGCCACGTCATCAACTACACGTGCCCCGAGGACGACAAGACCTACGTGCACCGCATCGGCCGCACCGGTCGCGCCGGCGCGTCGGGCATCGCGGTCACGTTCGTGGACTGGGCCGACCTGCAGCGCTGGAAGCTGATCAACAAGGCGCTCGACCTGCCCTACGACGAGCCGCTGGAGACGTACTCCACGTCGGACCACCTGTTCCAGGACCTCGGCATCGACCGCAGCGTCAAGGGCCGCCTCAAGCCCGCGGCGCCCAAGGAGCCGCGCTCCGAGGGTGGCCGCGACGGCCAGCGCCGTGATGGCCAGCGTCGGGACGGACAGCGTCGCGACGGCCAGTCGCGTGACGGGCAGTCGCGCGATGGGGGCAACCGCAGCCGTCAGCGCACCCGCGGCGGCAACCCCGTCGAGGGTGAGGCGCGTCCCGCCGAGTCCGCTGCCGCCGCCTCGGGTGACGAGCAGCCCTCTGGCGAGGGCCAGGCGCGTCGCCGCCGCCGTCGTCGCCGCCCCTCCGGCGGCCAGGAGTCGGGCTCGACGCCCGCGTCCGCGTCCTGACGCACGACTCGTGATCCATCCCCTGTCGACCGGTTCCCGGTGGGCAGGGGATGTGTCGTCTCAGGCCGTGACGATGACCGGTGTGCCGTCGGGCGCCCAGTCCCAGAGGTACTTCGCGTCGGACTTCTTCTGGCGCACGCAACCGGCCGACAGCGGCTGACCCAGCTGCTTCTCGGTCTGCTCGGGCTTGCCGTCGTTGTAGACCGGGATCGAGTGGAAGCCGATCGGCGCGCTCCAGCCGGTGGCGAAGCGCACGAAGTACTCCATCGAGCCGGTGTAGTCGAAGCTCGTGGCGTGGCGCTGGCGGGACGTCACGGCGTACGAGCCCGGCTGCAGGTTGTCGAAGCGGCTGCCCGAGACCAGGTAGGTCCGGTCGACCGACTCGTCGGCCTCGATCAGCCACACCCGCTGGTCGGACTGGTCGAAGACGATGCGCCGGCCCTCGCCCGAGCCCTGCGGTGGC
>JBEVDF010000298.1:0-3721 GCA_040514145.1 Aeromicrobium sp. | reverse complement strand
GCCGGGGTGGAGGCCTTGCGCGCCGCGGTCTTGCGACCCGGCGCCGCCGTGCGCTTCGCCGTGGAGGTCGCGCCCGCCTTCTTCGCCGGAGCCTTCTTCGCCGCGGTGGTCTTCGTGGCCGAGGCCTTCTTCGTGGTCGACTTCTTCGCTGTCGACTTCTTGGCCGGCGCCTTCTTCGTGGTCGCCTTCTTCGCGGTGGTGGCGGGGGCGGGGGTCACCTCCGCGGCCGGAGCCGTCCCGGGGACCTCGGCATCGACCGGTCCGGAGGCGTCCGACGCTGCGAGCGCCTCATCGGCGAACGAGACGGTCTCCTTGGCCGGAGCCTTCTTCGCCGGAGCCTTCTTCGCCGCGGTGGTCTTCGGCGCGGAGGCGGCCGCCGCCGCCAGGGGGTCGCCGTGCGTCGACTCGGCCGGCGCGTCGGCGGCCGGCGACGGGGGCGGGGTCGGCGCGGCCGGGGGCGGGGTCGGCGCGGCCGGGGGCGCCTCTGCGCCGGGCTTGACCAGGTCGGGGGCGATCCGGGCGACCATCGCGGTCAGGTCGGCGATCTGACGGGCCGTCGAGTCGCGCACCTGGGCCAGTTCGTCGCGCACCTTCTTGAGCTCGGACGAGGAGGACTTGGTGGCCTTGTCGAACTGCTGGGCCGCCGCCTTCTCGGCCGCCTTGCGGACCTTCTTCAACTCACCCCGCAGATCGTTGATCGTGGAGATCGTCTCGCGGAGCTTCTTCTCGACCTTGCTCTTGGCCATCGGGTGGTCCTCTCGGTGGTGCGGAGTCGGTGCAGCCAGCCTAGGAGGATCCGGGCTCACCCGCCCGTCGCGTCAGTGCGTGCCGGCCTCGGTGCGGCCGCGCTCGATCGTGCCGTCGGGCTTCCACCCGGGCGGCCCGAGCACGTAGCCGACCTTCTCGCGCCACGTGGACGCCGCCCTCACGTCGGCGGCCATCTTGCGGTAGTCGCCGTACTGCAGGGTCAGCAGGTTGTAGGTCTCCACGGGGTGGGTCAGGCCGTACTTCGGGCGGTGCAGCTCGGGCTGGAACGTGCCGAACATCCGGTCCCAGACGATGAGGATGCCGCCGTAGTTCTTGTCCAGGTACTCCGGATCCGAGCCGTGGTGCACGCGGTGGTGCGAGGGCGTGTTGAACACCCACTCGATCGGCCGCGGGAGCTTGCCGACGACCTCGGTGTGCACGAAGAACTGGTAGATCAGGTTGATCGCGAACGCGGCGAAGAGGGTCCACGGCGCGAACCCCAGCAGCGGCAGCGGCAGCCAGAAGAAGAACTCGAACCACGGGTTCCACTTCTGCCGCAGTGCGGTGCCGAAGTTCATGAACTCGCTGGAGTGGTGGGCCTGGTGGCCCGCCCAGCCGATCCGCACCCGGTGGCTGAAGCGGTGGTGCCAGTAGTAGCAGAAGTCGAGCCCCACGATCAGCGCCGGCCAGTACCACCACGCCGAGGTGTCCAGCTCGAACAGCGCGAAGTGGGCGAACACGAACACGAACGCGAAGAACGTGATGATCTTGAAGACCGTGAGGAACACGATCGAGCCCACGCCCATCGAGAGCGACGTGCGGGCGTCCTTGAGGGCGTAGCCCGTGACGTTGTCGTCGTGGTCGAGCCACTTGAGGGCCGCGAGCTCGATCGCGATGCTCAACAGGAAGAACGGCACCGCGTACGTCAGCGGGTTCTTCATCGGGTCCAGGAGGTCAGCCAGCACCCCACCACGATACGCGACCGAGTGTGGCTACGATCACAAACCATGGGTATCGATCCGGGCGGGCAGGTCGTCGTCGTCACGGGGGCCTCGAGCGGCATCGGAGCCGCGGCCGCGCGCCGGCTCGCCGCCCGCGGCGCGACCGTGTGCCTGCTGGCCCGTCGCGAGGCCGAGCTCGAGGCCGTCGCCGCGGCGCTCCGGGCCAGTGGCGGGGACGCCCACGCCTACCCCGTCGACCTGACCGACGAGGCCTCCACGCGCGCGGCGGTCGAGGAGATCGTGGCCGACCACGGCCGCGTCGACGTCCTCGTCAGCAACGCCGCGCGCTCGATCCGGCGACCCATCGTGGACTCGCTCGACCGCCTGCACGACCACGAGCGGGTCATGGCGATCAACTACTTCGCCGCGGTGCGCCTCATCCACCTCGTGCTGCCCTCGATGCTCGCCACGGGCCGCGGCCACGTGGTGATCAGCTCGACCCTGTCGACCCAGGTGCCGATCCCCCTGTTCTCGGCGTACCTGGCCAGCAAGAGCGCGCTGGAGTCCTACGTGCGGTCGCTGTCGGCCGAGCTGGGACACCGCGGCATCACCACGAGCACCGTCCATTTCCCGATGGTGCGCACCGAGATGTCGGGCGGGACCGAGATCTACCGCGCGATGCCGATGATGAGCCCGGACGCCGCGGCCCGGTGGATCGAGCGCGCCGTCGTGTCCCGCCCCTCGCGGGTCACCAGCGCGGTCGGCGTGGCCGGCGAGGCGTCCATGGCACTGCTCCCCGGGGTCGTCACGCGGGCGACGGCGCCGTTCTTCCGGCGCATGGACCGCAACCTCGCCCGTCGTGCCGCAGCCGGCGACGTACACGAGTAACGTGGGTCACAGCGGCCACCACCCCCGGCCGCGACCCGACACCACCGACAGGCCGGCACCACCCCCGCCAGCCCAGGAAGAGGAAGCATGAGCACGCCCAGCAGTTTCGGCACCCACCACGAACAAGTCGTCTTCTGCCACGACGAGGCCTCCGGACTGCGGGCGATCATCGCCCTGTACTCCACGGCCCTCGGCCCGGGACTGGGCGGCACGCGGTTCTTCCCCTACGCCAGCGAGGCCGCCGCACTCGCCGACGTGCTCAACCTCAGCCAGGGCATGGCCTACAAGAACGCGCTCGCCGGGCTCGACCTCGGCGGCGGCAAGGCCGTCATCATCGGCGATCCCCACACCGACAAGTCCGAGGCCCTCCTGCGCGCCTACGGCCGGTTCGTGCAGACGCTCGGTGGTCGCTACTTCACCGCCTGCGACGTGGGCACCTACTCCACCGACATGGACGTCATCGCGCGTGAGTGCGACTACGTCACGGGCCGCACGGTCGACCACGGCGGCGCGGGCGACTCCAGCGTCCTGACCGCCTTCGGCGTCTACCAGGGCATGCGCGCCTCGGCCCAGTTCGCCTGGGGCGACACGTCGTTGGCCGGCAAGCGCGTCGGCATCGCGGGCGTGGGCAAGGTCGGGCGCCACCTGACCGCCCACCTGGTGCAGGAGGACGCCCAGGTCGTGGTCACCGACATCGACGCCGCGGCGGTGGCGCGGCTGAAGGAGACCTACCCGGAGATCGAGGTCGCCGACTCCACCGAGGCGCTGATCGCCGCCGACCTCGACGTCTACGCTCCCTGCGCCCTCGGCGGGGCCCTCAACGAGACGTCGGTCGAGATGCTGACGGCCCGAGTCGTGGCCGGCGCGGCGAACAACCAGTTGGCCCACGACGGCATCGGCAAGCTGGTGACCGATCGCGGCATCGTCTACGCGCCGGACTACTGCGTGAACTCGGGCGGCGTCATCCAGGTCGCCGACGAGCTCGATCCGAGCGGGTTCTCCTTCGACCGCGCGAAGGCCCGCGCGACGGGCATCTTCGACACCACGCTCGCGGTCCTCGAGCGCGCGGCGAGCGAGGGCATCACCACCGCGGAGGCCGCCGACCGTCAGGCCGAGCAGCGGATGCGCGAGATCGGACGGCTGGC
>JBEVDF010000293.1:0-3397 GCA_040514145.1 Aeromicrobium sp. | reverse complement strand
CGCATCCACGTCGAGAAGCAGGACAAGGACCGCGCGATGATCGAGTCGGCGCTCACCGAGGCCGGGCTCGACGTCTCGCTGGCCGACGCGATGGACGACTCGTCGTACGACGACGCCATCCGCGAGTCGCACCGCCGCGGTATGGACCAGGTCGGCAACGAGGTCGGCACGCCGACCATCGCCTTCAACGGCCACGCGTTCTTCGGTCCGGTGATCAGCAAGGCCCCGAAGGGCGAGGACGCCGGCACGATGTGGGACGCGTTCGTCACGCTCTCGGCCTTCGACCACTTCTACGAGCTGAAGCGCAGCCGCACCGAGGACCTCGACTTCAGCTAGACGACGCTCCCGTGGCGGCCGCGGTCGACGCGGCCACCGCGGCGATCGCCGCCACGGAGGCGGCGATCGCGTCGCGGACCGCCTTGGCGGCCCAGGCGCCCTCGCTGATCTGCTTCGCCCGCTTGCGCACGTCCCTCCGGGACATGCCCTGGTGGTCGACCACCTTGTGCGCCTTGTCGATCGCCGACAGCAGGGCGACCAGGGCGCCCGTGCGGTCGTCCGGGTCGGCGCCCTGGACGAGCGCGGCGGTCAGGCGCAGGCGCAGGTCTTGCTCGTGGGAGGTGTCGGCCGCGGGCCACCGGGTGCTCGGGAAGAGGCCGAGCACCTTGTCGTCGCGGCGTTCGAGGATCCCGCGGTCGACCAGCCGGTCACCGAGCCGCTCCTTGAGGCCCTTGCCGAGGCGGTCGACCAGGTCCTGGGCGCCGCGCTCCTTCTCGGCGACGAGGTCGTAGCCGGCGCGCAGCACGGCGTCCTCGGGCGCCGCTCCGGGCACGGCGCGCACCGTGGCCGACTTCCAGATGCCGGTCTTCTCCTCGACCTCGACGGCACCGGTCACCGCCAGCTCGATGAGCAGCGCGCCGCCCAGCGCGGGCTGCGGGTACGAGGTCCCGGTGAGCTTGCCGCTGTCGTCGTCGAGCAGCAGTAGGAGCAGGTCCTCGGCGATCAGGGTCTCCATGCGCTCACGATAGTGGCGGAAAGCCCGGGAGGCAGGCCGCCCGGGCGTAGGGTGCGGCCCGTGCGAGCAGGCCATCGTGTCGTACCGGGCGCTGCCACCTTCCTGGTCGTGGCGGTCGTTCTCGCGGGTGCGTTCGCCGACAACGCGGCACTCGCCGACGCCTGCTACCTGAGCGTGATGGTCGGCGCTGGCATCGCTGCGTGGCTGGGGGCCCTGCGGGCCGACGCCGGCCAACGGCTCGCGCCCGCCCTGATCGCCGCCGGGGTGTCCTGCTCGGCCCTCGGCGAGGTCGCCTGGATCGCCCTCGACGCCGCCGGAGCAGGCACCGACGTCTCGCTCGCGGACCCTCTCTGGTTCGCGAGCTACGGCTTCCTCATCGGTGCGATGTGGGTCGTGCTCAAGCGCAGCCGACCCGACGGACGGACCGACGTCGGGTTCGTGCTCGATGCCGTCACGATCGGCGTCGTCTGTGTGCTGGTCTTCTGGCGGATGTCCGTGGACGCGATCGTCGCGGACTCCAGCGTGGGCGCGGGTGTGCGCATCGTGTGGGCGTCCTACCCGATCATGGACGCCGTCCTGCTCGCGCTGGTCATCCGGGTGTTGCTGAGCCGGAGCGCGCGGGCGGCGATCGACGCCTGGTTCGCCGTCGGAGTGTGCCTGTGGCTGGCCGCCGACATCGCGTTCCTGCAGTGGCCGGAGGACGAGCTGGCGCTCTCCTTGATGGACGCGGCCTGGATGACCGCGGCGGTGCTGCTCGCCCGTGCGGCCTGGCGGGTCCGGGAGGTCCGGCCCGCGTCCGACCGCGATGCGACCAGCGGCTGGGTCGCCCAGATGCTGATCGCCGTCTGCCCGCTGCTGATCCCGCCGGGTCTGGAGCTCGTCGCCGACCTCCGCGGTGAGCCGGACCAGCCGGCCCAGCTGTTCGTCGGCATGGCGCTGGTGATCGCGCTCGCGTTCGTCCGCACCGGCCGGCTGCTCCGCTCCGAGCAGGGGGCGCTGCGCGAGCTCGAGCACGCCCGGGACGAGGCGCTGGCCGCGTCGGATGCCAAGTCAGCGTTCCTCGCCAACATCAGCCACGAGATCCGGACCCCTCTGACGACGATCCTGGCGACCGCGGAGCTCTTGGAGGACACCCGGATCGACGACCTGCAGCGCACGCTCCTGGGTCGGATGGACAGGTCGGGGCGACAGCTGCGCGCGCTGGTCGAGAGCATCCTCGACTTCTCCCTGATCGAGTCCGGGAACGCCGAGCTGCACGCGGCCGAGCTCGACCTGCACGCCCTGGTGGACGACGTCCTCGACGCTCATCGCCCCCGCGCAGCCAGTCGCGGCCTCCTGCTGGAGTGCGACCTGCCTCCCGACCTCCGACCGGTGGTCGTCGGCGACGCCACCCGGGTCTTCCAGGTCGTCTCCAACCTCGTCGACAACGCACTCAAGTTCACGGACTCCGGAGAGGTCCGCCTGCTGGTCCGCGTCGACCCCGCCGATGACTTCGTGGAGTTCGTCGTCCGGGACACCGGCATAGGCATCCGCCCCGAGGACCAGGAGCTGGTCTTCGAGTCCTTCCGCCAGGTCGACGGGTCCACCACGCGCAAGGCCGGCGGCAGCGGGCTCGGCCTGGCCATCTGCCGCGAGCTGACGGAGCTGATGGGCGGCACGCTCACGGTCGACAGCCAGCTCGGCCGGGGCAGTACCTTCCGCGCACGGATCCCACTGCCGGCCGCTACGTAGGCCCTCGTCCTGGGGTGCGCGGTCGGCAAACAGGCTCCCCGGGACCGCCGCTGGATACCCGGTGGCGCACGGTCAATAGGATCAACCCATGAGCAAAGTCCTGTCCGCCGTCGCCTGGCCGTACGCAAACGGCCCGCGCCACATCGGCCACGTGGCCGGTTTCGGCGTGCCCTCCGACGTCTTCAGTCGCTACATGCGGATGGCGGGGCATGACGTACTCATGGTTTCTGGTTCCGACGAGCACGGCACCCCGATCCTGATCGCCGCGGACGAGGCCGGGGTGTCGCCGCAGCAGCTGGCCGACACCAACCACCGGTTCATCGTCGAGGACTTCGTCTCGCTCGGCCTCGCGTACGACCTCTACACGCGCACCACCACCCGCAACCACCACGCGGTCGTGCAGCAGCTGTTCCGGGGCGTCCACGACAACGGCTACTTCGTCGAGCAGACGACGTTCGGCGCGATCTCGCCGTCCACCGGCCGCACGCTGCCCGACCGCTACATCGAGGGCACCTGCCCGATCTGCGGGTACGACGGCGCGCGCGGCGACCAGTGCGACAACTGCGGCAACCAGCTCGACCCGCAGGACCTGAAGAACCCGCGCTCGAAGATCAACGGGGAGACCCCTGAGTTCGTCGAGACCCAGCACATCTT
>JBEVDF010000184.1:0-5193 GCA_040514145.1 Aeromicrobium sp. | reverse complement strand
GCGTCCGGCCCCGGTGCGGCAGGCCCCACTAGAATCGAGAATCGCGTACGTGGTGGGGCCGTCCCGCCGTGCAGTCGACGGGAACCGAGGAGAGCATGCCTGACGTGGGTCGAGTACGGCGTCGGGTCGTCGCAATGATGCCCGAGCGCGCGAAGGACCGCCTGCGCCGTGCCCTCGGACGCGGTCCCGCGCCTCGAACCCACGCCTCCCTCGTCGTGCGTCACGAGGCCGGTCTCATCCACTACGCCGGCGAGTTCCGCGACCCGGTGCGCGTCGTCGCCCTCGTGGTACGCCCCGCCAGCCGGCTCGACCAGGTCAGCCTCCGCCTCGAGCAGGCCCCGTCCGCCTCGTTCGCCTTCACGCTCGACCCGGTGCAGCTGTGGGAGCTCGGCGGTCGCAACGCCGGTCGCTTCGACCTGTTCGTCGAGGTCGACGGCGTGGGCACGAAGCGCACCGAGCTGCGGCTGGGCCGCTTCGGCCACACCGACACCTCCGCGGCGATGTCGTTCATCGAGATCGAGGGTGCGGCGTCGCCCTTCGGCGAGCAGGTGCACGCCTGGACCCACGTCACCGATCAGGGCAACGTCTCGGTGCGGTACGCGGCCGAGCCGGTCCTGCGCTACGAGGTGGAGGGCAAGCGGCTCGACATCGGCCCGAGGGGGATCAGCGCCGACCTCGTCCTGAAGACCTTCTCGCGCCCCGCGAGCGACATCCGGCTGTCGTTGCAGTGGCGCTTCTCCGGCACCACCCAGGAGATCCCCGTGCGCGTCGAGGCGCTCGACGCCACCGCCGCCCACGGCCTGCACGACTACCGGATCAGCTTCGACATCACGCCCGACGCGGTGGACGACGACGAGCGCGAGGGCGTCATCGATCCGCACCTGGTCATGGATCTCGACGGGTCGAAGGAGCCGTTGCGCGTGCCGTTCGCGCGGAAGAGCTTCTCCCGCTTCAAGCTGCGCGACCTGCCGGTGCCCACCACCGGGGGCGCGCACGTGGACCAGTGGGTGCCCTACCTGACCTTCCGCGCCAAGCGGCTCGCGTTCTGGTCGGAGCGGTTCACCGTGGAGAACCACCGCTACCTGCGCCGGATCGAGCGGTGGGCGTGGCTGCTCGCACCGCTGCGGCCGTTCTCGGGCATCTGGCTCGTGGGCGAGGTCCCCTACAAGGCGCAGGACAACGGCTTCGCGCTGTTCCGCTGGATCCGCCGGAACCACCCCGAGCGCCGCGCCCACTACGTGATCGCCGCCGACTCGCCCGACCGCGACAAGGTGGAGCCGTTCGGGAACGTGGTCACCGCCCGCTCGCGCGAGCACATCCTGTACACCGCCCTGGCCTCGCGCTTCGTCGGCAGCCACCACGCCGAGTACCTGCACGCCTCGCGGTCGCCGCGGCTGGCCCGGCACGCGCGCGGGCTGCGCGTGTTCCTGCAGCACGGCGTGACGGGCATGAAGAACGTGCGGCTCAACTACGGCCGCCTGCACATGCAGGAGATGCCGCCGGACCGCGTGGTCGTGAACTCGGCCGCCGAGCGCCAGATCTTCATCGAGGACCTCGACTTCTTCCCCTCGCAGGTCAAGGTGACGGGTTTCGCTCGCTACGACTCGCTCTTCGAGGGCGAGCCGCAGGTGCAGCGCCGGCTGCTCGTGATGCCGACCTGGCGCGACTGGCTGACCAGCCGCGAGGGCGTGCTCATCAGCCCCTACCTGGCCAACTGGCTCGAGTTCCTCCATGACCCGCAGATCAAGGCGCTGCAGGAGCAGGGCGTCGAGATCCTCATGGTGATGCACCCCAACCTGCGCGCGCTGGTGGACGACCTGCCGCTCGAGGGCATCTCGATCGCGCCGCGCGACGCCGACGTGCAGGAGCTCATCCGCACCAGCGCCGCCGTGGTGACCGACTACTCCAGCGTGGCCTGGGACGCGGCGTTCCTGCGCCGACCGGTGTTCTTCTTCCGCTTCGACGACTTCGTGCTCACCGGCGCCCGCACGCCCTTCATCGACGCCGCCACCGCGCTGCCCGGCCCGATCGCCCACCGCGCGGCCGACCTGGCCGCCGAGGTGGCCCGCGCGGCGGAGTCCGGCTTCGTGATGGACGACGAGTACGCGGACCGCGCCGCCACCTACCTCGAGCTGCCGACGTCGGGATACGGCGAGCGCAACTACGAGATGGTGCGCACCGCCGACGGCCTCTCCACTCGGCTGTTGCGCCTGCGCAACGTGCGTGCCGTGCGCGACGCCTTCCTGCGTTTCCGCGCCGGGCCGTTCTACTACCGCGCGATGTCACTGATGTTCCGGTTCGGCAGCCTGCTGCCGCGCCGCGACATCGCCGTCTTCGAGAGCGACCGCGGCAGCGCCTACGGCGGCAGCCCTCGCGCGCTGTTCGAGCGCCTGCACGAGCGCGGCACGTCGCTGGACCTCTGGTACGTCAACAACTCCACGCTGCGCGTGCCGCCGGGCACGCACAAGGTGTTCCGCCTGACGCCGCGCTACTTCTGGACGCTGTCGCGGGCGCGCTACTGGGTGTTCAACCAGAACGTGCACGACCTGTGCAAGCGACCGCGCGGCACCCACTATCTGCAGACCTGGCACGGCACCCCGCTCAAGCGGATGCAGAACGACGTGCCGGTCATGCACGGGCGCGCCGACGACTACCACGACAAGGCCCAGGAGCTGGTGGACCGCTGGTCGAGCCTGGTCTCGCCGAGCCCCTACGCCACCGAGGCCTTCCGCAGCGCCTTCGGCTTCGACGGTCCGATCATCGAGTCGGGCTACCCGGGCAACGACGTGTTCCACACCGAGGTGGGTCGCCGCCGCGCCCGGGAGACCCGGCTGCGCCTCGGTCTGCCCGAGGACCGCACGGTGGTGCTCTACGCGCCCACGTTCCGCGACGACGGCCGCGCGGATGGCGCCTCGGGTGCCTGGGCCCACGACATGGCTCTCGATCTCGCTCGGTTCGCCGAGCGCCTCGGCGATCACGTGACGCTGTTGGTGCGCCTGCACCCGCTGGTGAAGTTCGCCTGGCCGAAGGACCTGGACTCGCGGATCGTCAACGTCTCGAAGTACCCGGACACGCAGGACCTGTTGCTGGTGGCCGACGCGCTCATCACGGACTACTCGTCGATCATGTTCGACTACGCCCAGCGCGGCCGGCCGATCATCTCCTACGTCTACGACCTGGAGCACTACCGCGACGATCTGCGCGGCTTCTACGTCGACCTCGAGGAGATCGCGCCCGGCCCGGTCGTGCGCACGAGCGACGAGGTCATCGACGCCGTCGCCCGCCTCGGCGAGGTCGAGATCGAGTACGCCGACCGGCTGGCCGCGTTCCGCGAGCGCTTCGGTGGCCTGGAGGACGGGCACGCCTCGGACCGCGTCATCGACGCCGTCTTCAGCGAGTCCGAGCGCGGCGCCGCACCGAACTGACCCGCCGGGTGATCGGGTGCCGCCGAGCGTGCCGGGCGGTCCATCGAGAGGGAATGCAGACGGGGTGTCGCCCCAGGCCTTGGTCTCGCCCCAGGCCGGGTTCCAGCCGGGAACCTCGTCGGCGGTGCGCGAGGCCGGGCCGGTGTAGATCGCCGAGGGGCGGATCAGGCGGCCGGTCTTGTACTGCTCGAGGATGTGGGCGCTCCAGCCGGCGGTGCGCGCCGACGTGAACATCGCGGTGAACATGTTCGCCGGGATCTCGGCGAAGTCCAGCACGATCGCGGCCCAGAACTCGACGTTCGTCTCCAGGACGCGGTCGGGGCGGCGCTCGCGCAGCTCCTTCAGGGCGGCCTGCTCCAGCGCCTCGGCGACCTCGGCGCGCGGGGCAGCGAGCTCCTTGGCGGTGCGACGCAGCGTGCGGGCGCGGGGGTCCTCGGCACGGTAGACGCGGTGACCGAAGCCCATGAGGCGCTCGCCGGAGTCGAGGAGGTTCTTGACGTACGCCTCGGCGTCGCCGGTCTTCTCGACCTGCTCGATCATGTGGAGCACGCGCGAGGGGGCGCCACCGTGCAGCGGGCCCGACATCGCGCCGACCGCGCCGGACAGGGCGGCCGCGACGTCGGCTCCGGTGGAGGAGATGACGCGGGCGGTGAACGTGGAGGCGTTCATGCCGTGCTCGGCGGCGGAGACGAGGTAGGCGTCGATGGCCTTGGCGTGGGCCGGGTTGACCTCACCGCGCCAGCGGGTCAGCATCCGCTCGACGATCGTTTCGCACTTGTCGATCTCGCTCTGCGGGACCATCGGCTTGCCGAGGCCACGGGCGGCCTGGGCGACGTACGACAGCACCATGACGGCGGTGCGGGCGAGGTCGTCGCGGACCTCTTCGGGGGTCTGGATGTCGTACAGCTGGCGCAAGCCCCACACGGGAGCCATCTGGGCGATCGCGCTCTGGACGTCGGCGCGGATGTCGCCGGAGTGCACGGGGATGGGGTACGGCTCGGCCGGGGGCAGGCCCGGGTCATAGGAGCCGTCGACCAGCAGGCCCCAGATCTTCTCGAACGGCACTCGGCCGACGAGGTCATCGATGTCGACGCCGCGGTACCGGAGCGCGGAGCCTTCCTTGTCGGGTTCGGCGATCTCGCTCTCGAACGCTACGACGCCTTCCAGTCCGTGGTGCACTTGAGTCATGCCTCAATAGTGCCCTGTGGCCGCGGGGGTTGGTACAGGGCGGTCGATCTGTCTCGCTCCGGCGCGCACGGAGGACAGCGAGATCGTGTTCCCGGCGCCACTAGCGATATCCTCGCGCGGTGACCTTCCTGCCCGCCCTGATGTCCCGAGGCACCACGTGGGCACGAGCGACCTCACAGACGTGGATGACCTACCTCATTGTGATCGCCGGGTTCGCCACCTCCTACTCCCTGAGCGCGTGGGCGAGACCGCTGTTCGCACCCGACTCGCGCTACTACTACGGGATGGCCCTGCACTTCGGCGGGATGAGCCAGGAGTCCGCAGCCGCCGAGGTCGCGGCGCTCAGCGCCACGTTCGGGTGGGAGTCGCCGCCCGCAGACCAGCTCTTCGGATGGGGCCTGGTCCAGCCTCGCGTGGTCCTGCCCGTGCTGGCGGCACCGTTCGTCAGGCTCTTCGGCGTGAACGGCCTGGCGGTCGTCACCGGTCTGGCCCTCTTCGCCATGTTCCTGGTGATCACCGCGCTGCTGAGCAGCCGGTACGGGCCGCTCCCGGCCGCCGGCACGATGCTCGTCCTGGCCAG
>JBEVDF010000165.1:0-8579 GCA_040514145.1 Aeromicrobium sp. | reverse complement strand
GGGCCATCGTGACCGAGGGCATCTTCAACATTCCGGGCCTGGGCAACCTGGCCTACCGCGCCATCTTGCAGAAGGAGGGCCCCACGATCGTCTCGGTCGTGACGGTGATGGTCATCATCTACATCGTCATGAGTCTGGTCGTCGACCTCCTCTACGCCTGGCTCGACCCGAGGATCCGCTATGCCTGAGTTCCCCATCGACCTCCCCCCGAAGGCCCTGCCGGGCCAAGAGCGCTTCGTCGCCGCCGTCGAGGTGACGCCGCTGGCCGACACCGGCTCGTTCGACGACACCCGCAGCCCCGAGAGCCAGTGGAAGGAGGCGTGGAAGCGCCTCCGGAGGAACTGGATCTTCTGGGTCTCGGCCGTCATCCTCTTCGTCGTCGTGATCGTCGTGCTGTTCCCGCAGCTGTTCACCGACATCGACCCCACGCGCGCCGACCTGAGCCGCAGCCTCGAGGGCCCCAGCGAGGGCCACATCGCGGGCTTCGACAAGCAGGGCTACGACGTGTTCGCCCGCACCGTCTACGGCGCTCGCGCGTCCGTGCTGGTGGGCTTCCTGTGCACGCTCGTGGTCACGATCCCCGGAGTCCTGTTCGGAGCGATGGCCGGCTTCTACGGCGGCCTGTCCGACACGTTCATCTCCCGCGTGGCCGACATCTTCTTCGCGATCCCGCTGCTGCTGGGCGCCCTGGTCGGTCTGTCGATCATCAACAACCTGTGGCCCGACCGCGGCTACTGGGGCTTCATCCTCACGGTGGTGTTCGCGCTGGCGGCGTTCGGCTGGCCCCAGGTGCTGCGCATCTCGCGCGGTGCGGTCCTGGAGGTCAAGAACCTGGAGTTCGTCGACGCGGCGCGCGCGATCGGCAAGACCCGCCGCGCCAACCTGTGGGGCCACGTGGTGCCGAACTCGCTGGCGCCGGTGATCGTGCTGGCGACCGTCTCGCTGGGTGTGTACATCGTGGCCGAGGCGACGCTGTCGTTCCTGGGCCTGGGCCTGCCGACCAGCATCGTCTCGTGGGGCAATGACATCTCCGCCGCCCAGAACCAGGTGCGTTCGGGTGAGCGTCTCGGTGTCATGTTCTGGCCCGCCACGGCGCTGGCCGTGACGTCGCTGGGATTCATCCTGCTGGGCGACGCCGTGAGCGACGCCCTCGATCCGAAGTCGAGGAATCGCGAATGAGCACCACTCCGCTGTTGGAGGTCACCGACCTGCACGTCGCGTTCCGCCAGGGCAAGGAGGACATCCCGGCCGTCCGCGGTGCGAACATCACCGTCTACCCGGGGCAGACCGTCGCCATCGTGGGCGAGTCCGGATCGGGCAAGTCCACCACGGCGCACGCCATCATCGACCTGCTGCCCGGTTCGGGTCACGTCACGGGCGGCTCGATCCGCTTCGACGGCCAGGACATCGCGAAGGCGAACAAGAAGGACATCCTGGCCGTGCGGGGATCGCTCATCGGTCTGGTGCCCCAGGACCCGATGAGCAACCTGAACCCGCTGGTCAAGGTCGGCAAGCAGATCGCCGAGGTCCTCGTGGCCAACGACGTGGTCAAGGGCAAGGACGTCGACCGTCGGGTCATCGAGCTGCTCGAGGAGGCCGGCCTCCCCGATGCCGCGCAGCGTGCCCAGCAGTACCCGCACGAGTTCAGCGGCGGCATGCGCCAGCGCGCGCTCATCGCGATGGGCCTGGCCGCCCGGCCGAAGCTGCTCATCGCCGACGAGCCCACCAGTGCGCTGGACGTGACGGTCCAGAAGCAGATCCTGGACCATCTCGACCAGCTGACCGACGATCTGGGCACCGCGGTGCTGCTGATCACCCACGACCTCGGCCTGGCCGCCGAGCGCGCCGACCACCTGGTGGTCATGTACAAGGGCCAGATCGTCGAGTCGGGGCCGGCGCTGGACATCCTGCAGGATCCGCAGCACCCGTACTCCAAGCGCCTCATCTCCAGCGCCCCGTCGCTGGCCTCCCAGCGGCTGCTGTCGCAGCAGCGTGCCGAGATCCGCGAGCACGCCAAGGAGGTCGCCGAGGAGATCGCCGAGGAGGTCGCGCAGCTCGAGGCCGAGTTCGGCGAGGGCTCCGACATCGTGCTGGAGGCCAAGGGCCTGCGGAAGGTGTTCAGCATCCCCGGGTCGACGCCGTGGCGCAAGAACGAGTTCGTGGCCGTCGACGACGTGTCGTTCAAGCTGCCGCGTGGCACCACCACCGCCATCGTGGGCGAGTCCGGCTCGGGCAAGTCCACGGTCGCTCGGATGGTGCTCGACCTGCTCGAGCCCACGAGCGGCACGGTGGAGTTCGACGGGGTCGACATCTCCACCCTGCGCACCAAGAAGCAGCAGCTGGCCTTCCGTCGGCAGATGCAGCCGGTGTTCCAGAATCCCTACGCGTCCCTGGATCCGCAGTACACGATCTTCCGGGCCATCGAGGAGCCGCTGGTCACGCACGGCATCGGCACCAAGGCCGAGCGGGAGGCGCGGGTCCGCGACCTGCTGCAGCTGGTCTCGCTGCCGTGGACCGTCTCGCGCCGGTACCCCAGCGAGCTCTCCGGAGGCCAGCGCCAGCGTGTGGCCATCGCGCGCGCCCTGGCGCTGCAGCCCGAGGTCGTCATCCTCGACGAGGCCGTCAGCGCGCTCGACGTGCTGGTGCAGGCCCAGATCCTGGCGCTGCTGGCCGACCTGCAGGCCGAGATGGGCCTGTCCTACCTGTTCATCACCCACGACCTCGCCGTCGTGCGCCAGATCGCCGACGACGTGCTGGTGATGGAGCGGGGCAAGCTGGTCGAGCACGCCTCGGTCGACGAGGTCTACAGCAACCCGAAGCAGGCGTACACGCGCCGGCTGCTCGACGCGATCCCCGGTGGGTCGATCGAGCTCTCGCGCTGACCGTTCGGACACCTCACCGCGGGTGGCGGGCCTGAGGGCCTACCACCCGCGGTGTCGTCTCCGATGTGGGGGTTCGTGTTGACTCCTTCGAACAGGTGTTCGATCATGGAAGGGTGAGTCTCGCCGTCCCTCCCGCTGCCCTGGTCGATGACCTGCGGGCCAAGATCGGCCGGATGCAGGGACGCCCGTCGGTGCTGTCGATGCCCACGCATCCGGCGCTGTCGGGCCTGTTGGCCCTGCAGCCCGGGGGCAGCTACGCCGTCGACTCCACCAGCCTGGCCCTGCTGCTGATGGCGGGTCCGTCCCGCGACGGCGCGTGGTGTGCGATGGTCGGCACCGACCGGATCGGCTTCGAGGCCGCCGCGGAGGTGGGGGTCGACCTCGATCGCACCGTGTGGGTGCCCGACGTGGGTGCCGACCCGGCCTCGGTGCTGGGGGCGCTGGTCGATGCGGTCGGCGTGGTGATGGTCGACCGGGTCACGCTGCCCGAGCGCGAGGTCACCCGGCTGAGGGCCCGGCTGCACCGCCGCCAGGGTGTCCTGGTGGCCGTGGGGGACTGGCCGCGGGCCGATGCCCGGCTGCGCCTGCGCGACACGGTCTGGGCGGGTCCCCAGGACGGTCACGGACACCTCGTGGCGCGCCAGGCGACCGTCGAGGTCGAGCGTGGCGGTCGCGTCACGGGCTCGCGCCGGCTGTGGTTCCCCAGCCGTGAGCTGCGCGTGGCCCCGGTCGCCCTCGGCCGGGCCGACCGCGACTCCCGCCGCGAGCCGATCGAGCAGGTGGCGGGCTGATGCGCACGATGGTGGTGTGGTTGCCCGACTGGCCGGCGCTCGTGCACCAGGGCGAGCAGGCCGAGGCGGCGCGTGGCGGTGGCGAGCCCTCGCCTGCGCTGGCGGTGTTCGACAAGGGCGTGGTGCTGGCCTGCACACCCGCGGCCCGCGCCCTCGGTGTGCGCCGGGGGATGCGCCGCCGCGACGCCCAGTCGCGCTGTCCCGACCTCGTGGTGTGCGACCACCGGCCCGAAGTCGACGCCCGGGCCTTCGAGCAGGTCGTCACCACGCTGGAGGAGCTCAGCCCGGGCGTGGCGCCGCTGCGGCCGGGGCTGTGCGCGCTGTCGGTGCCCGAGCGGTACTACGGCGGCGAGCCCGAGGCGGTCGCGGTGATGGCCGAGCAGCTGGTCGGCCTCGGCGTGTGGGACGTTCGCTTCGGCATCGCCGACGGCGTCTTCGTGGCCGAGCTGGCCGCGCGGCGGGCCGCGGCCCAGGACAGCGTGATCGTGGCGCCCGGCGGCAACGTCGACTTCCTGCGCGATCTCCCGGTGGAGGTGCTGGAGGTGCCGGCCCCCGCGGGTCCGGCCGCGCCCGGGCTCGACCTGGTCACGGTGCTGCGCCGGCTGGGGATCCGTCGGGTCGGGGAGTTCGCGGCCCTGCCCGCCCCCGACGTGCTGGCCCGGTTCGGTGCCCACGGGGCCCTGATGCACCGGTGGTCCCGCGGCGAGGAGGTGCGCCGCATCTCGCGTCGCACCCCGCCGCCCGAGCTGGTGGCGTCGGTGGCCTTCGAGCCGGCGCTGGAGCGCGCCGAGGCGGTGGTCTTCAGTGCCCGGCAGACCGTCGAGGACTTCGTCCGCCGGCTCGACCGGGCGGGCCTGGTCTGCTCCACCCTGCGGATCGAGGTCGATGCCGAGGTGGCGGGGGAGCCCCGGGTGTCCAGCCGGCTGTGGCGCCACCCCCGGTGGTTCGGGTCGGTCGATGTGCTCGACCGCGTGCGGTGGCAGCTGTCCGCCACGCCTCCGGGGGGACCGGTCGTGGCGGTGCGCTGCGTCCCGGTCGAGGTCGAGCCCCTCGGGAAGCACGCCGAGAGCCTGTTCGGGGGCGGGCCCGACGACCAGGTCGAGCGGTCGGTGGCGCGCGTCCAGGCGCTGGTCGGGCCCGAGGGGGTCCGCTCGGTCGGGGTCCAGGGCGGGCGCGGGCCGTCCGACCGCCGGCTGTCGGCCGCCTGGGGCGAGCGACCCGTGGCCCGGCGACCCCGCGACCGGCCCTGGCCGGGCAGCGTGCCGCCGCCGGCGCCCGCCACGGTGTTCGCCGAGCCGGCGCCCGCGCAGGTCGTGGGCGCCGAGGGGATGCCGGTCAGCGTCAGCGGCCGCGGCTCGCTGTCCGGACCCCCGGCGCGCTTCCGGTCCGGCGTCGACGCCGCCTGGCAGCCCGTGGCGGCCTGGGCCGGGCCGTGGCCGGTCGACGAGCACTGGTGGGACGAGGCCGCCGCGCGGCGCGTCGCCCGCTTCCAGGTCGTCGGCATCGACGGCAGCGCCTGGCTCATGGTCGTCGAGAACGGCCACTGGTGGACCGAGGCCCGCTATGACTAGGGCCGCCTGATGGGCTGGAACAACCCCGACATCTCGTGGCGCGAGCTGGAGGCGCGGCTGTCGGGCCGGTGGCGCGATCCCGCGCAGCCGCTGCCCGACGGGGGCGACGGCCCGGCGTTCTCCCGCAAGCGCGGTGCCTACGAGGCCCCCGAGGTGGCGCCCGCGCCCGACGCGGTGGTGCCGTACGCCGAGCTGCACTGCCACAGCAACCACAGCTTCCTCGACGGTGCGAGCCACCCCGAGTCGCTCGTGCGCGAGGCGGTGCACCTGGGGCTGTCGGCCCTCGCGCTCACCGACCACGACGGGTTCAGCGGCGCGGCCCGGTTCGCCGAGGCGGCCCAGCTGCACGGTCTCCGCACGGTCTACGGTGCCGAGCTGTCGCTGGGCCTGACCGGTCCGCAGAACGGCGTCCCCGATCCCGAGGGCGACCACCTGCTGGTGCTCGCGCGCGGGGTGCAGGGCTACCACGCGCTGGCCTCGGCGATCACCGAGGCGAACCTCGCGGGCGACCAGAAGGGCCGGCCCGTGTACGACCGGGCCGAGCTCGCCGAGCGGGGCCGCGACCACTGGGTCGTGCTCACCGGGTGCCGCAAGGGCTGGGTCCGGCGCGAGGGCATCGCGGGCCTGCACCGGCTCGTCGACCTGTTCGGCTCCGAGCACGTGGTCGTCGAGCTGACCGACCACGGCGGGCCCGGCGACGGCCCCGCCAACGACGCGCTGGCCGGGTGGGCGGCCGACCTCGGCCTGCCCACCGTCGCCACCGGCAACGTCCACGCGGCGCGGCCCGCCGACGCCCGGCTGGCCCAGGCGTTCGCCGCGGTCCGGGCGCGCCGCAGCCTGGCCGAGCTCGACGGCTGGCTCGCCCCGCCGGCGTTCCTGCGCTCGGGCGCCGAGATGGCCCAGCGGTTCGCTCGCTGGCCGGGTGCGGTGGCCCGCTCGGTCGAGATCGCCGACGCGTGCGCCTTCGACCTGCGCAAGGCCTCGCCGCGCCTGCCCAAGCAGGAGGTGCCCCCGGGTCACACGCCGATGACCTGGCTGCGCGAGCTCGTCCGCCGGGGCGCCGATCGCCTCTACGCCGCCGACCGCGACGCGGCCGAGGCCCGCCTGCAGCGCGAGCTGGCGGTGATCGAGGAGAAGGACTTCGCCGGCTACTTCCTCATCGTCCACGACATCGTCGCGTTCGCGCGCAGTCGCGGCATCCTGTGCCAGGGTCGCGGCTCGGCGGCCAACTCGGCGGTCTGCTACGCCCTGGAGATCACCGCGGTCGACTCGATCAAGTACGGCCTGCCCTTCGAGCGCTTCCTGTCGGCCACCCGCGACGAGGAGCCCGACATCGACGTGGACTTCGACTCCGACCGGCGCGAGGAGGTGATCCAGTGGGTCTACGACAAGTACGGCCGCCGCAACGCCGCGCAGGTCTGCAATGTCATCAGCTACCGCCCCAAGTCGGCCGTGCGCGACATGGCCCGGGCGCTGGGCCACTCGGTGGGCCAGCAGGACGCGTGGAGCAAGCGGATCGACTCGTGGTCGTCCATCCGCACCGACGCCCCCGAGGAGGCCGACGCGATCCCCGAGCCGGTGGTGCGCCTGGCCGAGCAGGCGATGAAGTCCCCGCGGCACCTGGGCATCCACTCCGGCGGCATGGTGCTCACCGAGCGCCCGGTCGGCGAGGTCGTGCCGATCGAGCGTGCCCGGATGGAGGGCCGCACCGTGCTGCAGTGGGACAAGGACGACTGCGCCTACATGGGCCTGGTGAAGTTCGACCTGCTCGGGCTGGGGATGCTCGGCGCGATCCAGCACACCTTCGACATCGTCGCCGAGCGCGTCGGCGAGCGGTGGACCCTGGCCACGATGCCCAAGGAGGAGCAGGGCGTCTACGACATGCTGTGCCGGGCCGACTCGATCGGCGTGTTCCAGGTCGAGAGCCGCGCCCAGGTGGGCACCCTGCCGCGGCTGAGGCCCCGCCGCTTCTACGAGCTGGTCATCGAGATCGCGTTGATCCGCCCGGGCCCGATCCAAGGTGGCGCCGTCCACCCCTACATCCGGCGCAAGCTCGGCGAGGAGCCGATCACCTACCCGCACGAGGTGCTCGAGCCCGTGCTGGAGCGCACGCTGGGGGTGCCGCTGTTCCAGGAGCAGCTCATGCAGATCGCGATGGTGCTCGGCGGCTGCACCGGCGACGAGGCCGACCTGCTGCGCCGGGCGATGGGGTCCAAGCGCGGGATCGAGAAGATCGACCGCCTGCGCGACCAGCTGTACCGGGGGATGGCCGAGAAGGGGATCACCGGCGACCTCGCCGACGACATCTACGGGCGGATCCAGGCGTTCGCGAACTTCGGGTTCGCCGAGAGCCACGCGATCAGCTTCGCGCTGCTGGTCTACGCCAGCAGCTGGCTCAAGCTGCACCACCCGGCGGCGTTCCTGGCCGGGTTGCTGCGGGCACAGCCGATGGGGTTCTACTCGCCGCAGTCGCTCGTGGCCGACTCGCGACGCCACGGGGTCGAGGTCCGCCGACCCGACATCGTGCGGTCGGGCGTCCATGCCGACCTCGAGCCGCTCGGCGACGCCACCGGTCCCACGGGCCGCGCGGCCTGCGCGCACCCCGACCAGCCGCCGGTGGGGGAGTTCGATCCCTCCGCGGCGCCCGACCATGTCGAGCACCGCCGCGACGGCCACCACGCGGTGCGGCTGGGGCTGACCTCGGTGCAGGGGATCGGCACGGCCGACGCTGAGCGGATCGTGGCGGCGCGCGCGCAGCGGCCCTTCGCCGACATGGCCGACGTGGTGCGGCGGTGCGGACTCACCCGAGCCCAGCAGGAGCAGCTGGCCACCGCCGGCGCGTTCGACGACTTCGGCCTCACCCGGCGCCAGGCGATCTGGAACGCGGGCTACACCGACGGCCAGGACAAGCTGCCGGGCACGGCGATCGTGGCGCCGCCACCGATGCTGCCGGGGATGAGCGACGTCGAGCTGACGCTGGCCGACCTCGAGTCGACGAGGATCTCGCCGAGCGAGCACCCGTTCGCCCACCTGCGCCCGATGCTGGCCGAGCAGGGGATCCTCGCGGTCGGGGGTCTGCTGCAGCACGAGCCCGACCGGCGGATCCGGGTGGCGGGACTCATCACCCACCGCCAGCGGCCGTACACCGCCGGGGGAGTCACGTTCCTCAACCTCGAGGACGAGACGGGCATGCTCAACGTGGTGGTCTTCGACGCCGTGTGGCAGCGGCACCGCACCGTGGCGCGGTCGAGCGCCGCGGTGGTGATCCGGGGGCGCCTCGAGCACCAGCAGGGGGCCGTCAACCTCGTCGCCGAGACGCTCGAGCGCCTGATCGA
>JBEVDF010000139.1:0-19706 GCA_040514145.1 Aeromicrobium sp. | reverse complement strand
TCTGGGCGTCGTTCCAGGTGACAACGCGGCTGCGGCCGGCGAGCAGGTCGCTCGCCTCGCGCATCGCCTGCCGCTTGATCGACAGGCCGAGCCCGTGGCCGAGGTGCTCGGGGAGCACGAGGGTGTCCCACTGGTAGACCTCGGTCGAGTCCGCCGGGAAGAGCAGCTGGGTGTGACCGGCCAGGGTGCCGTCGGGCGCGACCGCCACGACCGTCTGGGCCACCCGGCGCTGGCGCTTCCACTGGTCGACCTCGTGCAGCAGCCGGTCGGGATCCCAGTACTCGTTCTCCAGCTGGGTCTCACCGGACGGGGCCTCCTGGTTGAGCAGCTCGCGCAGGTGGGCGTACTGCTCGAGCCACTGCTGCGGGGGGCTGCCCCGCCACGCGGCGAGGGTGTACCCGTCGCGCGGGTCGGCGGGTGGCACGTCGGCGGGCACGCTGAGCTCGCGCTGGACGTTCTGCGTGTCGAAGCGGTACCCGCGCGCCAGCATGAACTCGCGGCCGGCCCCGGTCTCGTCCTCGATGGGGCGCAGCGTCTCGGTGAGGACCTGGTCGCGTCCGTCCTCGGCCACACGCAGCTCGAGGCGCTCGAGCAGCACCGTGCCGTGGCCCCGGCGGCGCAGCTCGGGCGGCACCCAGACCTCGGCGAACGCCGTGTCCGCGTTGTCGCGCTCGGGCAGCTCGGCCAGCGCCACGGCCACGGCCGTCTCGCCGTCGCGCAGGATCAGGGAGTCGCACCGCGTGTACTCGTCGCCCAGGAGCAGCACACGCAGCTCGTCGGAAGACCACGGCTGGTCGATGGGGCGTTCGTTCGACCGCCGGTAGACGTCGTGGAAGTCCACGAAGCTGCCGTGGTCGGTGGGGTCGAGAACTTCGATGGTCACGCCCATCTGGGCATTCTCGCACCGAAGCTGGCGCGCGGACAGGCTCAGATCGCGCGGGTGAGGAACACGCTGTGGGGGTCGTGCACGTAGTCGGCGAACGGGTCGCACGGCTCGAATCCGTGGCGGGCGTAGAGCCGCCGGGCCGGCTCGAAGTACGGCTCGGTCCCGGTCTCGAGGCTCAGCCGCGCGAAGCCCCGACGGCGTGCGGTGTGCACCAGATGCTCGAGCAGCGCGGTGGCGACGCCCCGGCCGCGCGCGAGCGCCGTGGTGCGCATCGACTTGATCTCACCGTGGCCGGAGCCGAGGTCCTTCAGCGCCCCGCAGCCCAGCAGCCGGCCGTCCTCGCGGGCCGTCCAGAAGCTGATCGCCTCGTGACGCAGGGCGTCGAGGTCGAGCGCGTGCACGCTCTCGGCGGGACTGGTGGCGAACATCTCGGTGAGGTGCTCGGCCAGCAGCGCGCGGACGTCGTCGCGTTCGAGCCCTCCTGGCTCCACGGTGACCACGGTCAGAGGGCGAGGGTCGTGCGGACGACGTCGGCGAGGTGGTCGGCGATCTCCTGCGCCTCATCGGCCGTGGGTGCCTCGACCATGACGCGCACGAGCGGCTCGGTGCCCGAGGGACGCAGCAGCACGCGACCGGAGTCGCCCAGCTTCGCCTCCGCGGCCGCGACCTCGGCCAGCAGCACCTCGTGGCTGGCCGCGCCGTCGCGGTCGACGCCGCTGACGTTGACCAGGACCTGCGGCAGGCGCTGCATCACCGACGCCAGCTCGGACATCGTGCGACCGGTGGAGGCCATCTCGGCGGCCAGCTGGAGCGCGGTGAGGGTGCCGTCGCCGGTGGTGGCGTAGCGGCTCATGATCACGTGGCCGGACTGCTCGCCACCGAGGGTGTAGCCCCCGGCGCGCATCTCCTCGAGCACGTAGCGGTCGCCGACGGCGGTGCGCAGGACGGTGATGCCTGCGGCCTCCATGGCGCGCGTGAATCCCACGTTGCTCATGACCGTGGCCACGACGGTGTCGTCGACCAGCAGGCCCTCGCGCTTGCCGCGCAGGGCCAGGATCGCGAGGATCTGGTCGCCGTCGACCAACTCGCCGAACTCGTCGACCGCCAGGCAGCGGTCGGCGTCGCCGTCGAAGGCGAAGCCGACGTCGGCACCGCGCTCGACCACGACCCGGCGCAGGTCTTCTGGGTGGGTGGAGCCGCAGTGCTCGTTGATGTTGAGGCCGTCGGGCTCGGCGTGGATCGCGATGACCTCGGCGCCGGCCCGGGCGAACGCGTCGGGTGCCGCCTCGTGCGCGGCGCCGTTGGCGCAGTCGAGCACGACGCGCAACCCGTCGAGACGGGTGGGCAGGTTGTCGAGCAGGTGGCGGACGTAGGCCCCCAGGCCGGCGTGGCTGTCGCCGACGCGACCCACGTCAGCCCCGGTGGGGCGGTCCCACGGCTCCTCGAGGCGCTGCTCGATGGCGGCCTCGATGGCGTCGTCGAGCTTGACCCCGCCGCGCGCCAGGAACTTGATGCCGTTGTCGGGCATCGGGTTGTGGCTGGCCGAGATCATGACGCCCATGTCGGCCTCGAGGAACGCCGTCAGATACGCCGCACCCGGGGTGGGCACCACGCCGAGGCGGTGGACGTCGACCCCCGCAGACGCCAAACCCGCGACCACCGCGGCCTCCAGGAATTCTCCGGAGGCGCGGGTGTCGCGGGCGACGACTGCCGTGGGGCGCTGGTCGGCGAAGGCACCGGCCTCGCCCAGGACGTGGGCTGCGGCGACCGAGAGGTCGACCGCGAGTTCGGCGGTCAGGTCCCGATTGGCCAGACCCCGAACACCGTCGGTACCGAAGATCCGGCCCATGTGCGCCGGCAGATCAGCGCTTGCTGTACTGCGGCGCCTTGCGGGCCTTCTTCAGACCAGCCTTCTTGCGCTCCTTGATCCGCGAGTCGCGGGTCAGGAGGCCGGCCTTCTTCAAGGTCGGACGGTTGACCTCGACGTCGATCGCGTTGAGCGAACGGGCCACGCCGAGACGCAGCGCGCCGGCCTGACCGGTCATGCCGCCGCCGCTGACGCGAGCGATCACGTCGAAGGAGTCGACCAGGCCGGTGACGGCCAGCGCCTCCTTGGCGATCTGCTGGTGCAGCTTGTTCGGCAGGTGCTCCTCGAGCGGCTTGCCGTTGACGGTCCAGACGCCGGTGCCGGGAACGATGCGCACCCGGGCCACGGCCTCCTTGCGACGGCCGGTCGCCGAGCCGGGAGCGATGATCGACTTGATCTCGCCGGCCGCGGCAGCGCCGGAGGACTCCGACGTGTAGGCGACACCCTCGGAGTTGGTGGTGTACTCGGTCTCTTCGGTGGTGGTCTCAGCCACGATGAACCTGCTTCTCGCTTACTGGGAGATCTGCGTGATCTCGAACGGCTGGGGCTTCTGGGCGGCGTGCGGATGATCCGGACCCGCGTAGACCTTCAGCTTCGTGATGAGCTGACGGCCGAGGCGGTTCTTGGGGAGCATGCCGCGCACCGACTTCTCGATCGCCTTGCGGGCGTCCTTGTCGAGCAGGTCGCCGTAGGCGATCTGCTTCAGGCCGCCCGGGTAACCGCTGTGGCGGTAGACGTTCTTGTCGGTGCGCTTGTTGCCCGACAGCGCGACCTTGTCGGCGTTGATGATGATGACGAAGTCACCACCGTCGACATGGGGCGCGTAAGTGGGCTTGTGCTTGCCTCGCAGGAGGGTCGCCGCAGCAACCGAGAGACGGCCCAGGACGACGTCCTGGGCATCGATGACGTGCCACTGACGGGTGATGTCAGCAGGCTTCGGGCTGTACGTACGCACGGCGTGACCTTCTCGCTGCAAATCGAAATCTGTGAAGTCGGGACTTTCGCGTTGTCGAGCACGTTGACATGCCGCAACACAACGACTGCCCAGATTACCCGTACGCACCCGCGCGGGTCAAAACGGGTCACCAGAACGTGACCCTGCTCTCGCGCGACGCCGCCGGGGACACTAGGTTGGAGTGGGTCGCTCACCCCCGCGACCGTTATTTCTCTGACGTCACAGGAGACCCGAATCGTGACTGACAAGCAGACGCTGACCATTCGTGACAACCGCTCCGGCGACGAGTACGAGGTCGAGATCACCGACGGCAGCATCCGTGCCGCGGACCTGGGCAAGATCGGCAAGTCCGACGACGACCCGGGCCTGTCGGTCTACGACCCGGGCTTCACGAACACCGCCTCCACGCGCAGCGCCGTCACCTACATCGACGGCGAGAAGGGCATCCTCGAGTACCGGGGCTACCCGATCGAGCAGCTGGCCGAGTCCTCCACCTACCTGGAGGTCGCCTACCTGCTCATCCACGGCGAGCTGCCCACGAAGGAGCAGCACGACCAGTGGGTGCACGAGATCACCTTCCACACGTTCGTGCACGAGAACCTCAAGAGCCAGCTGCAGGGCTTCCGCTACGACGCGCACCCCATGGGCATGCTGCTGTCGAGCGTGGGTGCTCTGTCGACGTTCTACCCCGAGGCCCGCAACATCAAGGACCCGCAGATCCGCCACGAGCAGATCGTGCGCATGATCGCGAAGATGCCGACCCTCGGCGCCTGGTCCTTCCGCCACGCGCAGGGCAAGCCGTACGTCTACCCCGACAACGACCTGTCGTACACCGAGAACTTCCTCTCGATGCTGTTCCGGATGAGCGAGCCGAAGTACGACCCGGACCCGCGCCTGGCCAAGGCCCTCGAGGTGCTGTTCATCCTGCACGCCGACCACGAGCAGAACGCCTCCACGAACGCGGTGCGCTCGGTCGGCTCCAGCCAGGTCGACCCGTACTCGGCCGTCACCGCCGGCATCGCGGCCCTCTACGGCCCGCTGCACGGTGGCGCCAACGAGGCCGTCCTGAAGATGCTCAAGCGCATCAAGACCAAGGAGAACGTCCCGGCGTTCATCGAGGGCGTCAAGAACGGCGACGAGCGCCTCATGGGCTTCGGCCACCGGGTCTACAAGAACTACGACCCGCGCGCCACGATCATCAAGAAGGCCTGCGACGACGTCTTCGAGGTCACCGGCGTCAACCCGCTGCTCGAGGTCGCGCAGGAGCTCGAGAAGATCGCGCTCGAGGACGAGTACTTCGTCAAGCGCAAGCTCTACCCGAACGTCGACTTCTACTCGGGCCTGATCTACGAGGCCCTGCAGTTCCCGCCGGAGATGTTCACGGTCCTGTTCGCCATCCCCCGCACGTCGGGCTGGCTGGCGCAGTGGCTCGAGCTCGTCGACGACCCGGAGCAGAAGATCGCCCGTCCCAAGCAGATCTACACCGGCAGCCGCCAGCTGGACTTCGTCCCGGCCAGCGAGCGCTGGAAGTGAGCTGACACAGCAACGGCGAAGGCCGCGAGCCCCTCGGGGTTCGCGGCCTTCGCCGTTCCTGCGGACCTGTGACGACAGGCGACCGCGGCCCACTTGTGGAACGGGTTCCACGCCTCTCGTCGACCATCACGTGGAACCCGTTCCACAAGTGAGCAGGGGGATCCGGGCCGCCGGGTCACGTCACTTCAACGTGACACCCAGCAGCTTCGGCTTGCCCAGCAGGTTGCTCTCGAAGCCCTCGACGCGCTCCCCCAGACCCGTGAGGGAGTGCTGGAACACGATCGGGATGATCGGCATGTCGGCGACCACCGCCTCCGAGGCCTTGTCGAGAGCCACCTTGCGCTCCTGCGGATCGGTCAGTGCGGCGTCCTCGGCGAGCGCCTCGTCGATGCCGGGCGTCGACTGGCCCGAGGTGTTGAAGTACGCCTCCTTCGTGAACATCAGCCGGTACGTCAGTGCCGGGTCCGGTCGTCCGGTCCAGGCCGCGAAGAAGGCCGGCGTCTTCTTGTCGTTGAAGTAGTCGCCGTTCGCCTGGTTGACCTCGCGCGGGAGCAGGTTGACGGTCACGCCGATCTGCGACCACTGCTCCTTCAGGATCTCCCCGACGCGGGTCGACGTGGCGTCCGCGTAGAGCAGCATGTCGAACGTCAGGCCCTCCGCGCCGGCCTCGGCGATCAGCTGCTTCGCCTCGTCGAGGTCGTAGTCGAGCTGGGCCTTCTCGGAGGGCTCGGCCCAGTAGCCGTCGGGCAGGAAGCCTCGCGGCTTCTCGCCGAGGCCGAAGTACGCGCTCTTGAGCAGCAGGTCGCGGTCCATGGCCAGGCTCAGCGCCCGGCGGACCCGCGGGTCACCGAGCTCCTTGGAGGCACGGTTCGTGTAGATCATCCACGTCCACATGCGGGGCTGCTGGTGGAGCGTGAGCGAGTCGTCCTTCTGGATCGACTCGGCGTCCGACGGCACGATGTCCCAGGCGATGTCCTGCTGACCCGAGCGCAGCGAGGTCGCTCGCGTCTTGGGCTCGGGCATGACGCTGATGACGATCTTCTTCATCCGCTCGACGTCCTGGTCCCAGTAGTCGTCGAACTTCTCGTACGTCATGGAGGCGCCGCGCTTCCACTCGACGAACTTCCAGCCACCGGCTCCCACCGGCTTGGTGCTCAGGTCACCGCCCGCGGCCTCGGCCGCCTTGGGCGACACCATCATCCCGGCGCGGTCGGCCAAGGTCATGACGAGCGCGGAGTTGGGCTGGGCGAGGTTCAGCTGGACGGTGAGGTCGTCGACGACCTCGACCGACTCGATCGACTGGACGTCGGCGACGATGTTCGAGCCCTCGGCCGCGGCGCGCTCGAGGTTGTACTTGACCGCTTCGGCGTTGAACGGCTCGCCGTCGTGGAACGTGACGCCCTCACGCAGCTTCAGCACGAGCTGGGTGGGCGTCTCGTACTCCCACGACTCAGCCAGGCCCGGCTGCGGCTTCAGGTCCTTGTCGAACGACACGAGCGTGTCGTAGAGCGGGTACAGCATCTGGTGGTCGCCACCGGAGTTCCCTCGGATGGGGTCCATCGAGGAGATGTCGGCCTGCGTGGCCACGCGGAGCGTGCCGTCGCCCGATCCCTCGGATCCCCCTCCTCCACAGGCACTGACCGCGACGAGCATGGCGGCCGCGACAGCGACGCCGATCCGGGACCTGATCCCCATGAGCTGGTTCCTTTCGAAGGTGGTCACGCTCGAGTGGTCTAAGCGACTGCTCAGGCTCTCGTGCGGATGACGATAGAGACGAAAATCACATCAGGCAAGGGCCGAAACTCACTCGGCCGCACCGTCGCATCGAGGAGCGCCGGCGTAGTGCTGAACGATCGTTCAGTGGAAATTCGCGGAGCGACCAGCCTGAACTCGGCGTTGACCGAACGTGAGGAAGGTCATACTGTGCGAACTGAAACTTGTTTCAAGTTCAAGTGCGACCGAGGCCTGAGAGGTGCGTGCCCTGTGAGGATGTCCGAGCAGTTCCACCGCGAGATCGATCAGTACCTGGCGAACCTGGCCGACCTCCGACGGCGCGCCTGGCCCGAGGCGGTCGAGCGCACCATCGACTACCCGTTCGGCGAGTCGACGGTCACGCACTACCTGCGGTCGTGGGCGTCCGAGCGACCCGACCACGCCGCGATCGTCTATCACGGCCGGACCGTCTCGTACGCCGAGCTCGACCGGGCCAGCGACCGGGTCGCCGCGTACCTGGCCCACCGTGGGTTCGCCCCGGGCGACCGGGCGGCCGTGATGATGCCGAACTGTCCGCAGTTCCTCGTCGCGTTCTTCGCGATCCTGAAGGCCGGCGGCGTGCACGTCCCGGTGAACCCGATGTTCCGGCGCGAGGAGATCAACTACGAGCTGCTCGACTCCGCGGCCACCTTCGCCTTCATCCTCGACGAGGTCGCGACGGAGTTCCGGGCAGGCAGCGAGGGCACCTCCGTCACCGAGGTCATCGCCTCGGCCAACACCGACTTCCTGCCCGATGGCGCCGCCCTCCCCCGTGGCATGGTGGCCGACGCGCCGGTCACCCCCGAGACGACGCGCTTCCTGTCGATCGTGGAGCGGGACGACCTGCCGGTGCCGGCGGACCCCGACGATCCCCACGCCCTCGCGGCGCTGAACTACACCGGCGGCACGACCGGGATGCCGAAGGGCTGTGAGCACACCCAGGCCGACATGCTCTACACCGCGGTCAGCGGCGGCCAGTTCGGCTTCGGCGGCGGCCCGGACACGGTGAGCCTCGTGTTCGTCCCGGTCTTCTGGATCGCCGGCGAGGACGCCTTCCTCGTGTCCGTGATGACCGGCGGCACGTGCGTGCTGCACTACCGCTGGGACGCCGAAGAGGTCCTCAGGTCCATCGACGCGTACGGCGTCACCGCCATGGCCGGCACGGTCGACAGCTACCTGGAGCTCCTCGACACGGCGCAGGGGTCGGGCCTGTCCCTGGCGTCCATGCAGGCTCCGGTCACGATGTCCTTCGTCACGAAGCTGACCGTCGAGATCCGCGAGCGATGGGCGCGCGAGACCGGGGCCCCGGGCATCATCCGCGAGAGCTCCTACGGCATGACCGAGGACCACACCCTGGACACCTTCACCCTCGGGCTGCAGAAGGACGACGCCGACCTGCGCGGGCGGCCGGGCTTCACCGGCATCCCGATCCCGGGCACCGACGTGGCGATCATCGACTTCACGTCCGGAGAGCTCCTCCCGGTGGGCGAGGAGGGACAGATCATCGTCCGGTCCACCAGCATGATGCGCGGCTACCACAACCGGCCCGAGGCGACGGCCGAGACGCTGCGCGACGGATGGCTCCACACCGGTGACATCGGCGTGATCGACGAGACCGGCGCCCTGCACTACCTCGGTCGCACCAAGGAGATGCTCAAGGTCAACGGCATGAGTGTCTTCCCCTCCGAGCTGGAGCATCTCTTCAGCCGGCACCCCCAGATCGCCGCCTGCGGCGTGATCGGGATCGCCGACCCGAAGAAGGGACAGGTGCCCATCGCCTACGTCCAGCTCCAGCCCGGTGCGCAGTCCGAGGTCACCGCCGACGACCTCCTGGCGTGGTGCCGCGACCACATGGCCACCTACAAGATCCCGCGCGTCGAGATCATCGACGAGATGCCGCTGGCGCCCACCGGCAAGGTGTCGAAGGTCGGGCTCGAGAAGCTCGCCGCGTCGATCGCACCGCGCTGACATGCCGATGACCACTCCGTCCGCCCTCTCGGGCATCCGGGTCCTCGAGCTGACTCACGCGATCGCCGGGCCGCACACCGGCCAGATCCTGGCCGATCACGGGGCCGACGTCATCAAGGTCGAACCCCCCGGAGGCGAGCTGGCCCGCGGGGCGATGCCCATGATCGACGACGACAGCATCTACTTCGCGTCGCAGAACCGCGGCAAGCGCAGCGTCGTGCTGAACCTGAAGGAGCCGGACGACCTGGCAGCGCTGCTGCGCCTGGCCGAGGAGTCGGACGTCGTCCTGACGAACTACAGCGTCGAGGTGCCCGAGCGTCTCGGCTGGGGGTTCGAGGCGCTGAAGTCGGTGAATCCGTCGATCATCATGGTCCACATCACCGGCTTCGGCGCCACCAGCGCCGACCGCGCGATGCTCGCGTACGACGGCATCATCCAGGGCATGAGCGGCATCCCCCAGATGACGGGGATGCCCGACGGGGACCCCATGTTCATCGGGACGTTCGTCGCCGACCACATCGCCGCCTACCGCTCGGCGATGTCGATCATGATGGCGCTGCGCGTCCGGGAGACCTCACCGCAGGCCCAGTTCATCGACGTCAACATGCTCACCTCCTACATGGGCGTGCTCGCCCACGACATCCACGAGTCCCTCGACGGGCGGCCGTACATGCGCGCGGGCAACCGCGTGCCCGTCTCCATCTCCAACACGTACGCCGCCCGCGACGGCTTCGTGCACCTCTCGCCGGTGGGCCCGGTCAAGTGGGAGCGCTTCTGCCGGGCCGTCGGCCGGCCGGACTGGGCCGAGTCGCTGACGTACGACGACGCCGTGCTGACCGCGCGCGACGAGGTCGACGAGCACGTCGCCCAGTGGTGCCGCGAGCGCGACCGGGACGACATCCTGGCCCTGATGCGCGGGCTCTCGATCCCGTGCGGCCCGGTGCGGGAGCTGGCCGAGGCGGTGCGCCACCTCGACGAGCGCGAGGACGGAAGCGTCGTCCGGGTGACGTCCCCGGCCGGGCGCACCGTCGCCGTTCCGGGACCGCTCACGTCGGTGGGCCTCGGCGACGGCCCGCGCCGCTTCCTCGTCCCGGCGATCGGGGAGCACGACGACGAGGTCCTGGGCGAGATCCGTGCCGGGCTGCGGGACCGTCAGCCTCCCCCGGTCTGACCTGTCCCTCCGGGCGGGCCGGGCTCGCTTGTCACCCGCGCGAGCGTCCGCCTAGCATTCCCACCACGCGTTCCCGACCCCCGTGACGCGGGCGAGACGGAGAGATGAGTGAGCACGCGAGCCAGTGGTGACCCCGCCCACGACGCGCTGAGGGTCGCGACGTTCTGGCAGTCGCGGGCCGACGGGGCCGCGCGCAAGATCCTCATCGGCGCCAACCTGGTGTTCAACGAGGTCGGCTACCACGGCGCCTCGACCCGAATGATCGCCCAGCGGGCGCAGATGAGCCCGGGGGCGATCTACGTCCACTTCTCCTCCAAGGAGGAGCTGTTCTTCCGGATCGTCATGGACGGCCATTCGGCATCCCGCGAAGCGCTGGTGCAGGCGCTGCGCCTGAGCACCGATCCGACGGAGCGCCTCCGGCTCTTCGTCGCGACGTACGCCTCGTGGCACGCGGAGTGGAGCGTCATCGCCCGACCCGTCCACAACGACATGCACGTGCTCACCGACGAGCACTTCGGCGAGGTCGTCGAAGTCCGGCGAGCGACCATGGCGTTGCTGGACGAGATCCTGGACGCCGGTGTCGACAGCGGGCGGTTCTCCATCGCCGACCTGCCCGGCACCCGCCGCCTGCTGATGTCGGTCTGCATCGACGTCAGCCGCTGGTACGTCGAGGGCGGCGAGCGCTCGCCCTCGGCGATCGGGCTCCAGTACTCCGATCTGGCGTTGAAGCTCGTCACGGCCTGAGGACCGGCGACCGCGGCTCAGCGGGAGAGGGTGAACCCGTCGAACGCCTGCCCGACCTTCGCCGCCGGCGTCGCGCCCGTGCCGCGGTGCCCGACGACGACGCGCACCTTCAGCTCGGTCGGCGTCACGGTGATCACCTGGTAGGTCGACGTGCGGTACGCGGCCTTCACGCGCGTGGCCCCGCCCGCCCTCCAGTCCTGGCTCGACGTCGCGTAGTACTTCGGCCCGCTGACCGAGGTCAGGTAGGTGACGCCCGCCTTGTGGCCGCGGGCGTAGGAGTGGTCGTGGCCCGACAGCACGAGGTCGGCGTCGTACTTCTCCAGGGTCGGCAGGAACCACCTCCGCATCTCGGTGTTCGTCCGGTCGCCGACCGAGGCGAACGGTCCGCGGTGCGTCAGCACGATCGACCACGGCCGCCGGTTCGTGCGCAGGGCGTGGGCGAGGAACGACCGCTGCCGCCTCAGGTCGGACGCGAAGGAGTCGAGCACGATGACGCGTGCCGGACCCTGGTCGACGTAGAACCACGTGCGCCGCTGCTCGGGGAAGCCGTTCGAGGGGAACTGGAAGTACGACCGGAATCCCCGGCCCGAGCCCGAGCGGCACGGGGACGTCAGCCTGCACTGCTCGTGGTTGCCGATCGACGAGACCCAGTTGCGCCACTGCCCGGCCGGCGAGAGCGACTGGTGCAGCTCGCTCCACTCGCGCCCCACCCACGGCTTGTTCACGACGTCACCGGCCTGCAGGAGCAGACGCGCGTCGGGGAAGCGCTCGGTCGCCTTCTCGATGATCCGGTCGGGCACCTCGTCGTTGTCGATCTGGGTGTCGCCGAACTGCAGCAGGCGGAACGACCGGTTCGCCGGACCCGCCGTGGTGAAGGCGCGCCAGCGCGTGGTGACGCCGCGGCCCACGATCCGGTAGCGGTACCGGGTGGACGGCGCCAGTCCCGGCAGGGAGGCGACGTAGCGGTACTGGCGGCTGCCGGCCGTGCCCGGCGTCGTGCCCAGCTTGCGGCGGGCGGGTGCGGTCAGGGTGATCCCGTTCGGCGCCACGGCCACGACACGCTGGCCCGAGGAGGCGCTGCCCCGACTCCAGGACACGTACTGCGAGCGAGCCGGGTTCGCGGTGGGCGTGAGCAGGATCCGGTGGATCCCCGGAGCGGTCGCCGCGGCCCCAGGAGGGACCGCCGGCACCACTGACGTCGCCAGTGCCGCCGCGAGCAACGCGGACACGGTGCGCACGCTCCCACGGTAGGTCGCTCCGGCCGATCCGTCACCCGGGCCAAGGGTGGCGCCGCGTACCGTGGTCCCGTGCGCATGCGGATCGATCTGGCCTATGACGGAACCGAGTTCAGGGGCTGGGCCACCCAACCGGGCCTGCGAACCGTGCAGGGCGAGATCGAGGCCGCACTCGGCACCGTCCTGCGCCTGCCCGAGCCGCCGCGCCTCACGTGCGCGGGCCGCACCGACGCGGGCGTCCACGCCCGCGGCCAGGTCGCCCACGTCGACGTCGACAGCCACCCGGGCGTGCTCGAGCGGCGTCTGCGCCGGATCGTGCCGCAGGACATCCGCATCCTGCGCGTCACGCAGGCCCCCGAGCACTTCGACGCCCGGTTCGCCGCCGTCGAGCGTCGCTACGTCTACCGCATGACCGACCACCCCGCGGGCCCCGACCCGATGCAGCGACGCATGGTCGCCGCGGTCCCGCGCCCGCTGGACGTCGACCTCATGAACGAGGCCGCCCAGCACCTCCTCGGCGAGCACGACTTCGCGTCGTTCTGCAAGCAGCGCGAGGGCGCGACGACGATCCGCAACCTGCTGACGCTGCGCACGGTGCGCGGCGGCGAGACGATCGCCACCACCGTGCGGGCCGACGCCTTCTGCCATTCGATGGTCCGCTCGCTGATGGGCTGTCTCGTCGCGGTGGGCGAGCGCCGGTACGAGCCGCAGTTCGCGGCGGCGATCCTCGCCGCCGAGACCCGCGACCCGCGGGTGAAGGTCATGCCCGCCCACGGTCTCGTGCTCGAGGAGGTCGTCTACCCCGCCGACGACCAGCTCGCGGCACGGGTCGAGGAGTCGCGCCGGCGCCGGGACGAATGATGGCGCGCCTGCTCAGCGCGGGGATCCTCCTGCACCGCGTGCGCGACGGGCGCCGCGAGGTCCTGCTCGGACACCTCGGTGGGCCGTTCTGGGCCAAGCGCCACGAGCACGCCTGGTCGATCCCCAAGGGCGTGGTCGAGGAGGGCGAGTCACCGCAGGAGGCCGCACGCCGCGAGTTCGTCGAGGAGCTCGGCGTCCCCGTTCCCGAGGGCCCGTGGGTCGATCTGGGCTCGGTGCGCCAGTCGCGCAAGGACGTCGTCGTGTGGGCCGTCGAGGCCGACCTGGATCCGGAGGCCGTCGTCCCCGGCACCTTCGAGCTCGAGTGGCCGCCGAACTCCGGCACGATCCGGTCCTTCCCCGAGCTCGACCGGGTCGCGTGGTTCGGCCTCGAGGACGCCGCCGAGGCCGTCGTCGCGGCGCAGGCGGTGTTCCTGGAACGTCTCCCCGCCGTGCCAGACTGACGCCATGGGCACGGCGATGACGTGGCAGCAGATCGAGGCGTTCCTGCTGGAGTTCCCCGACACCGAGGCCAGCACCTCGTGGGGCATGCCCGGCGTGAAGACCGGCGGCCGGCTGGTCGCGTGGTGGCGCGACCGCGACGACTCCCCCGGCTGCGTGGCCTTCAAGGTCGATCGCGACGAGCTCGAAGCCGTCATCGAGGACTCCTCCACTGCCTACTTCACGATCGAGCACTTCCGGAAGTTCGACTCGAACGCGGTGCTCGTCCGTCCCGAGGACGTCGACCCCGCGGAGCTGCGCGAGATGCTGACCGACGCCTGGCTCGCCACCGCCAAGCCGAAGATCCGCACGGCCTGGTTGACCGAGCATGGTGAGGGCCGGTGAGCCACTACTTCGATCGCGCGCCGAGCACCGAGGACGAGCGCCGCACGATCTCCGTCGAGGTCTGGGGCGAACGGCGCGAGTACACGACCTCCACGGGCGTCTTCTCCGGCGACGGCCTCGACAAGGCCACCGCGATCCTGCTGGCCGAGAGCACGCCTCCCCCGGCGGGCTCCACCGTCCTGGATCTCGGCTGCGGCTGGGGCCCGATCGCGTGCTCGCTGGCCGCGCGTGGCAGCACCGTGTGGGCTGTCGACGTCAACGAGCGCGCCCTCGAGCTCACGGCGGAGAACGCCCGCGGGCTCTCCGTCCACACCGCGCTGCCCGAGCAGGTGCCGGACGACCTGCGGTTCGACGCGATCTGGTCCAATCCCCCGATCCGGATCGGCAAGGAGGCGCTGCACGAGCTCCTGCTCACGTGGCTGCCCCGGCTGGCCCCCGGCGGCGAGGCCCGCCTGGTGGTCGGGAGGAACCTCGGCGCCGACTCGCTCCAGCGATGGCTCACCGACCACGGCCACCCCGCCGAGCGTGTGGCCAGCAGCAAGGGCTTCCGGGTCCTGTCGGTCCGCTAGCGCACCGACACCGCGGTCATCCGCCCGACGATCCCGGTGTCGTGCGTGGCGTCGACGAACTCGGGCTCGGTCAGGACCCGGGCGAGGAACTGGAGGTTGGAGCCGGGTCCCACGATCTCGGTCTGCTCGAGGGCCTCGCGGGCCCGCTCGACGGCCTCGGCGCGCGATGGCGCCCACACGATCAGCTTGGCCAGCAGGGGGTCGAAGAACGGCGTGACGACGGTGCCGTCGGCGTAGCCCGCGTCGACGCGGATCCCCTCGCCCTTGGGCATCCGCCACGTCTCGATCGCGCCGGGACGCGGCAGGAAGCGCTCGGAGTCCTCCGCGTACAGCCGCAGCTCGATGGCGTGGCCCTGCGGCTCGACGCTGTGCTCCGGCACGGTCGCGTCACCGGTGGCGATCCTCAACTGCCACGCCACGAGGTCGACGCCGTGCACCTCCTCGGTCACGGGGTGCTCGACCTGCAGCCGGGTGTTCATCTCGAGGAAGAACGACGCACCGGAGTCGAGGTCGTGGATGAACTCGATCGTCCCGGCCCCGACGTAGCCGACGGACTCGGTCAGCGCCGCGGCCGCCCGCAGGAGCCGGCCCCGGGACTCGGGGTCGAGCGCCGGGGACGGGCTCTCCTCGACGACCTTCTGGTGGCGCCGCTGCACCGAGCAGTCGCGCTCGGAGAGGGCGACGGCGCGGCCGTCGGGCAGGCCCATCACCTGCACCTCGATGTGCCGCGAGCGCTCGATGTACCGCTCGACGATCACCCGGCTGTCGCCGAACACCGACGCGGCCCGGCTCGTGACGGACTCGAAGGCCCGGTCGAACGACGCTGCGTCGGGGACGACGGCCATGCCGATCCCGCCACCGCCGGCCACGGCCTTGAGCATGACGGGGTACCCGGCCTCCTCGGCGACCCGGCGCGCCGCATCGGCGGTCTCGACGGCCCCGTCCGACCCCGGTGCCACGGCCAGGCCGGCCCGCACCGCGGCCGTGCGCGCCCCTGCCTTGTCCCCCATCAGCTCGATCACGTCGGGCGACGGCCCGACGAACACCATCCCGGCCTCCTCGACGGCACGGGCGAAGGCAGCGTTCTCGGAGAGGAACCCGTAGCCGGGATGCACGAGGTCCGCACCGACCGACAGCGCCGCGGCGACCATCGCCTCGACGTCACCGAAGTCGCGCGGACCCGCCAGCTCGAACGTCAGATCCGCGTCGGCGACGTACGGCAGGTCGACATCGACGGCCGGGAAGGCGACGGCCCCTCGGTGCCCGAGCTCGCGGACCGTCCGCAGGATGCGGGCGGCGATCTCGCCGCGGTTGGCGATGAAGACGACGCTCATGGGATCACTTCCGCTTCGGGTCGAGGAGGCGCTGGATCTCGTCGCCGATGATGTTGAACGCGAACACGGTGGCGGCGATCGCGATACCGGGGATGAAGATCTGCATCGGCGCCTGATCCAAGAAGGTGTAGGCCCGCGAGAGCACCGCGCCCCAGGAGGCCGTCGGCGGCTGGACGCCCAGCTGCAGGAAGCTCAGGCTCGCCTCGGCGATCAGCGCGAAGCCCATGAGCACCGCCACCTGCACCAGGACGGGCTGGATGATGTTCGGCAGCACGTGGGGCAGGACCATCCGTCGCAACCCGCGCGCACCGAACGACTTCGCGGCCTCGATGTACGTCTCGGAGCGGATGGCCATGGTCTGGGCGCGGGCCAGGCGCAGGATCGCCGGCGACATCACGATGCCGACCGAGACCATCGCCGTGGTGATGTCAGGGCCCATCGTCGCGGTGATGCCGATCGCCAGCACGATCGCGGGGAACGACATGACGGCGTCGACGACGCGCATCACGACGAGGTCGGTGGCTCCGCTGAGCCATCCGGCGGCGATGCCCAACGGCAGTCCGATCACGACGGAGATGCCCACCGCGAGCAGCGCGGCCAGGACGGACACCCGGGTGCCGTAGAGCATGCGGCTGAAGACGTCGCGCCCGAGGTCGTCGGTGCCGAGCCAGTGGTCTCCGCTCATCGGCAGCAAGATGGCGTTCAGGTCCTGCTTGTTGGGGTCGTAGGGCGCCAGGATCCCCGCGAACAGCACGACGATCAGCACGAGCAGCAAGATCGCGTAGCTCACGCCCACCGAGAACCGGCCGGCCTTTCGCGCTCGACGGGTGGGCGTCGTGACCGTGGCGGCCAGGTTGACGGTGTCGACAGCGGTCATCAGGAGATCCTCGGATCGAGCAGGCGGTACGAGACGTCGACGATCAGGTTCGTCAACAGGACGATCACCGCGGCGACGAACACCACCGCCTGGATCACGCCGTAGTCACGCTGGTTGGTGGCCTCGACCGCCAGCGAGCCGATGCCGGAGAGGCCGAACACGGCCTCCACGACGACGGCACCGCCGATGAGGCGCGACACCTGCAGGCCGATGATCGTGGCGAACGGCAGGCTGGAGTTCTTCAGCGCGTGCTTCCACACGATGCTGCGGTTCGACAGGCCCTTGGCACGGTGCGTGCGGACGTAGTCGGTCGAGAGGCTCTCGACCATCGCGCTGCGCACCTGGCGACAGATCTCGGCGCCTCCCACGAGCCCGAGAGCCAGCGCCGGCAGCACCAGTCCCTTCAGCGCCTGGGCAGGGTCGTCCTGGAGGCTGACGCCACCCGGTCCGGGGAACCACCCGAGGTTCAGCGCGAAGACGATGATCAGCATCATGCCGAGCCAGAAGTTCGGGATCGCGATGCCGAAGGTGGCACCGGTGGTGAGGAACCGGTCGAAGCTCGTGTCCACCTTCTGGGCCGCGATGACACCTGTCGGCAGGCCGACGATGATCGCCACGAAGAGGGCCATCGTGGTGAGGATCAGGGTCAGCGGCAGCCGCTGCATCACCAGGGCGGAGATGGACTCCCCGGTCTGGAACGACGTCCCGAGGTCACCGGTGAAGGCGTTGCCGATCCAGCTCAGGTACTGCGACCACAGCGGCTGGTTCAGGCCCAGGTCCTCGCGGATCCGCGCCAGGTTCTCGGGGGTGGCGTACTCGCCCGCGATCGCGACCGCCGGATCGCCGGGGATCAGCCGCTGCAGCATGAAGACGATGAACGTCGCCAGGATGAGGGTGGGGATGGCCGAGACCACGCAGGTCCCCACCACGCGCAGGATCCTCATGACGCCACCGTCCTTCCGATGCGCTCGCCGTAGAGCTCGTCGACCCGCAGGCACGCCGAGGAGTGACCGGGCAGGATCTCCAGCAGCTCCGGCTTCTCCTGCCGGCAGCCCTCCTGGGCGAACTGGCAGCGTGTGTTGAACCGGCAGCCGGGCGGGGGCGAGACCGGGCTGGGGATGTCGCCCTTCAACACGATCCGGCGCCCGGCGGAGGAGTCGTGCACCAAGGGCTGGGCCGACAGCAGCGCCTCGCTGTAGGGGTGGAGGCTCTGCTGCACGAGGGACTCGGTCGTCGCGTTCTCGACGATGTTGCCCAGGTACATGACGCTGATCCGGTCGGCGAGGTAGCTGACGACCGACAGGTCGTGGCTGATGAACAGGATCGTCAGCTCGTAGGCCTTCTTCAGGTCCTGCAGGAGGTTGAGGATCTCCGCCTGCAGGGCCACGTCCAGAGCGGCAACCGACTCGTCGCACACCAGGACCTTGGGGTCGGTGACCAGCGCGCGGGCGATGTTGGCTCGCTGCTTCTGGCCGCCGCTGAGCTGGTGGGGGTAGCGCTTGAGCATCTGGCTGGGCAGGCCGACGTCCTCGAGAGCCTTGGCCGCCACGGCCTCGCGGTCCTTCTTGTCGCCGCGGCCCATGACGTCGAGCGGCTCGCGCACGCTCTGCAGGATCGTGCGGCGCGGGTCGAGCGCGCTGTGCGGATCCTGGAACACCATCTGCACGGACTCGGAGAACGTGCGGCGCTGCTTCGCGCCGAATCCCGCGACGTCCTCACCGCGCCACCGGACGGTGCCGTCGGCGATGGGGACCAGTCCCATCGCGGCGCGCGCCACGGTGGACTTGCCCGAACCGCTCTCACCGATCAGGCCGAGGGTCTCGCCCTCGAGCAGGTCCAGGCTGACTCCGTCGACCGCCGTCACATGACGCCGTCGACCGATCGGGAACCGTACGGAGACGTTCTCCAGGGAGAGCAAGGGGCCGGTCATGGGGCAACTCCTTCGAAGTCGAGCTCGTTCGAGCGGATGCATCGCACCTCACGCGTGGGCGTCAGGGGCAGGAGCGCCTGCGGCACGGAGCACTCGGGCGCGGCGTACGGGCACCGCGACTCGAACACGCAGCCGGGAATCGTCAGGCCGGGCGGCGGCACGCGTCCGGGGATCGTCGCGAGCCGTCCGCCGCGCGACCCCGGCGAGGGCAGCGCGGCCAGCAGGCCAGCGGTGTACGGATGACCCGGATCGGCCAGCACCTCGGCCACCGGCCCCCGCTCGACGATGCGACCGGCGTACATCGTGATCATCCGATCGCACGTCTCGGAGACCACGCCCAGGTCGTGGGTCACGAAGAGCACGGCCATCCCGCGCTCCTTCGCGAGCTTCTTGATCAGGTCGAGCAGCTGCGCCTGGATCGTGACGTCGACCGCCGTGGTCGGCTCGTCGGCGATGAGCAGCTTCGGATCGCAGGCCAGGGCGATCGCGATCATGACGCGCTGCCGCATGCCGCCCGAGAGCTCGTGCGGATACGCCTTCATCCGTGCCTTCGGATCGGAGATCCCCACGGCATCGAGCAGCGAGAGGGACTCGGTCTTTGCCTGTGACTTCCCCATCCCCCGCCGGACCCGGAGTGTCTCGACGAGCTGGTACCCGACCGTGAAGACCGGGTCCAGCGCCGTCATCGGCTCCTGGAAGATCATGGCCATCGGAAGGTCGCGGCGCGGCACGGCACGTTCGCCCTTGCCCTGCCACAGCGACTTCCCGTCGAGGACCGCGCGGCCCTCGATCCGTGAACTGCGGGGATCGAGCAGGCCCATCAGGGCCAAGGAGGTGACGGTCTTGCCACTTCCGCTCTCGCCGACGAGTCCCACGATCTCCCCCGGCTCGATCGTCAGATCGACGTCGTACAGGGCTTGAACCTGGTTCCCCTCGTGACCGAAATGGACCTGTAGTCCTTCGACCGTGAGCAAAGACATGACCGTCACCTCCTCTTGTCCTCGGCTCAGCCGAGGGTGACTCCGATGAATTTCGGCTTGCCGAGGAGGTTGCCCTCGAAGCCATCGACGTCCTCGGAGAGGCCGACGATCGAGTTGCCGAACACGAGCGGGAAGAACGGCGTGTCAGCGAAGACCGCCTCGGCGGCCTCGTCCAGGCCCGGCTTGCGCTCATCGGGCTCG
>JBEVDF010000131.1:0-6022 GCA_040514145.1 Aeromicrobium sp. | reverse complement strand
GTCCACACGCTCATCTCGCACGGGATCGGGCTGCACACGTGCCACACCAACGCCGACTGCGCGCCGCAGGGCGTCAGCGAGTCGATGGCACTCGCGCTGGGCCTCACCGACCTGCGGCCCCTCGAGACCGACCTCGACTCGCCCATGGACAAGTGGGTCGTGTTCGTCCCGCGCGACGACGCCGACCGTGTCGTCGCGGCAATGCACGAGGTGGGCGCCGGCAGCCTGGGCGACTACGACCGGGCCCAGTTCCAGAGCCCCGGCCGCGGATCGTTTCGACCGCTCGACGGCGCCGAACCCGCGATCGGGTCCGTGGGTGCGGTCGAGTGGGTCGACGAGGTTCGCGTCGAGGTCGTGGCCGACCGGTCGATCCGCGAGGACGTGCGCTCGGCGCTGTTGGACGCACACCCGTACGAGGAGGTCGCCTACGACCTGTGGCCGCTGGCCGCGCGTCCCAGCGAGCGGGGTTCGGGCCGCATCGGCCGCCTGCGCGAGCCGATGACGCTCAGTGCGTTCGCCGAGCACGTACGCGGCTGCCTGCCGTCGCACGCCGGCGCCACCCGGATCGCCGGCGACCTCGAGCGGATGGTCGAGACCGTTGCGGTCTGCGGCGGGTCGGGGGACTTTCTCCTCGGCACGGCCGATGCCGCCGGAGCGGACGTCTACGTCACCTCCGACCTGCGGCACCATCCCGTGAGCGAGCACCTCGAGCGTGCCGGCGCGTGCGCCGTGATCGACGTGCCCCATTGGGCCGCCGAGTGGACCTGGCTGCCGACCGTGGCGGCGGCGGTGCGCGAGGAGTTGGGCGATACGGTGAAGACCCACGTCTCCACGATCGGTACCGATCCCTGGAGCCGGACATTGTCATGAGGAGTCGCACGTGAAGGCTGAACCGGTCGCCCAGCAGGCGTTGCTGGAACTGCAGGAGAAGGACTCGGCGCTGGCTCACCTGACCCACCGCCGCAACACCCTGCCCGAGCACGCCGAGATCGCGGCCGTCGACGCCCGGATCCGCGAGATCGACGCCCGTCGGATCGACGCGCAGACGCGCGTCTCCGACCTCGAGCGGGCCCAGGCCAAGGCCGACACCGAGGTCGAGCAGGTCAAGGCCCGCCGTACCCGCGACGAGGAGCGGATGGCCTCGGGCGCGATCTCGAACCCCAAGGACCTCTCGAGCATGCAGAGCGAGCTCGAGGCCCTCGCGCGTCGGATCTCCACGCTCGAGGACGAGGAGCTCGAGGTCATGGAGCAGCTCGAGGCCGCCCAGGCCGAGCTGTCGCAGGCGCTCGCCGAGCTGGAGACCGAGAACGCCACCCGCGACGGCCTGATCGCCGCGCGTGACGAGAAGATCGCGGCGATCGACGCGGAAGCGGCCGCGGCCTCGGCCGGCCGCGAGAAGGTCCGTCCGCAGGTGCCCGACGACCTCTTCACCCTCTACCAGAAGCTCGCCGCCAACCAGGGCGGACTGGGTGCGGCCGCCCTGCAGGCCCGTCGCTGCCAGGGCTGCCACCTCGAGCTCAACGGCGCCGACCTGCGCGAGCTGCTCGCCGAGCCCGCCGACACCGTGCTGCGCTGCCCTGAGTGCAGCCGCATCCTGGTGCGCACCTCCGAGCCCAGCGCCTGATGGGCTGGGTGGCCGAGGCCGACGGAGGATCGCGCGGGAACCCGGGTCCCGCCGCCTACGGGTCGGCCCTGCTGAAGGACGGCGCGCTGGTCGCCGACCGCGGAGAGACGATCGGGATCGCGACGAACAACGTGGCCGAGTACCGCGGCCTCATCGGTGCGCTGGAGCTCGCGCGCGAGCACGCCGGCGGCGAGCCGCTCGAGGTCCGCATGGACTCCAAGCTGGTCATCGAGCAGATGGCCGGGCGCTGGAAGATCAAGCACCCCGACATGAAGCCGCTCGCGATGCAGGCCCAGGCGATCGTGCGTGAGCTCGGACCCGTCACGTGGACCTGGGTGCCTCGGGCGAAGAACGCCCGCGCCGACGCCCTGGCCAACGCCGCGCTCGACGCACAGAAGGCCGGCCGCTCGGGCCTCGTGTCGTCGTTCGACTCGAACGAGCCGACCCAGCTGGCCGACGAGCCCCCGGAGGCGCCGGCGCTGTTCACCGAGCCTCGCGACGCCGCCGCTCCGCTGGACGCGAAGGGCAAGAACCCCCTGCTCGGGTGGCGCGGATCCATGCACGGCGACCCGACCACGGTCATCCTGCTGCGCCACGGCGTCACCGCCCACACCCAGCGGAAGCTCTTCAGCGGCACCGGCGGCGAGGATCCGCCGTTGGTCAAGGAGGGCGTCGAGCAGGCCCGCCGCGCCGCGACGTGGATCGACGAGCGTGGGGGAGCGGACGCGATCGTGGCGTCCCCGCTGCAGCGCACCCGCCAGACCGCGGCGCAGGTGGCCGAGCGTCTCGGCCTGCCGGTCGCGATTGAAGACGGCTTCGCCGAGGCGGGCTTCGGCGAGTGGGACGGCTTCTCGTTCGGCGAGATCATGAAGCGCTGGCCCAAGGAGCTGGACGCCTGGCTCTCGTCCACGGCGGTCCCGCCGCCGGGCGGCGAGTCGTTCGACGCCGTCGCCAAGCGCGTCGAGGCGGCGCGTGACCGGCTCCTGCACCGCTACGCGGGCCAGACCGTCGTCGTGGCGAGCCACGTCACCCCGATCAAGCTGATGGTGCGACTCGCGCTGGGCTCGGACATGGGCGTGATCCACCGGATGGAGCTCGCGCCCGCCTCGATCACCACGATCGCGTGGTGGCCCGACGGCACCCCGAGCCTGCGGAACTTCTCCGTCACGCCCTGATCTCGATACGACGTCTCGTTGCGCTCGCAGTCACTCGATCACCGGCCCCGGTGATCGAGTAGCTCGGCGAGGTACGAGCCGGCGTATCGAGATCTCGCGCTGGGATCAGCGCAGGATGACGTCGAGCCGCGAGGGGCCGGAGGCCTCGATGGTCCAGCCGAGGTCGCGCAGGGCGTCGGCGAGCGTGTCGGCGTCCTTGGCCTCGACGCCTTCGGCCAGTACCTGGCGCACGATGCGGCCCTTCGTGGCCTTGTTGCTGTGGCTGACGATCGACCGCTTGCCGTTCGCCTCCGTCAGCACGCGCATGGTCACCGAACCGGCCGGCGCCTGGCCCAACGCCACGTAGGTGCCGGACCTCAGGTCGAGCACCAGCTCGCCCTCGGCGAGCTCGGTCAGCGCGCGGGGGACCACGGGCTTCCAGCGGCTGGCGACGGTGCCGAGTCGCGGCAGCGTCACCGACCCGCTCAACCGGTAGGCCGGGATGAGGTCGTGCGGGCGCACCAGGCCGAACAGCGCCGATGCGATGGCCACGCTCGCCCTGCCGCGCTCCTGCGCCGCGTGGTCGAGGCCGGCCCAGTCGAGCTCGGAGTAGAGCACGCCGGTGTAGACCTCGATCGCCGGCGCCGTGGGCTCCTCGCGCAGCCGCGTGTTGCGGACGATGTCGTCGGCCTGTGTCGGGCCGAGGCCCAGCACCTCGGCGGCGCGCTTGGTCGAGCTGAGCCGGACGAGCGCGTTCAGCAGTTGCTCGCGGGTGCGGCCCAGGCCGGGAGAGGAGAGCGTGGCCAGATCCAGCACGGGACCGGTCTCGGGACGGGTCTTCCCCTCGGACGGCGGCAGCACGATCAGCACGTCGCGACCCTATGTCAGCCGAGCAGCAGCCAGATGCCGAGGGCGGCGAACAGCACCGCGGCCACGGCATGCACGGCCCGCACCGGCAGGACCTTGAGGATCTGCTTGCCGAGCAGGACGGCGAGGATGATCGAGACGACCATGCCCACCGTGCTGCCGATCCAGACCCAGACCCACGAGTACTGCGTGGCCAGGGTCATCGTGGCGAACATCGTCTTGTCGCCGAGCTCGGCCAGCGCGAACGCCAGGCCCACGGTGACCAGCGCACGCCCGCTGTGGGGGACGACGGAGATCTCGTCCTCGTGCGCCTCGTCGCGCAGCGACCAGGCGGTGATGGCGGCGAAGACGAGGAAGACGACACCGGCCACCACCTGCAGCACCTCCTCGGGGATGAGGTTCCCCAGGGCCTCACCGACCAGCGCCGAGGCGAGGTTGATGATCGCGCACGCGATCCCCATCCCGAGGACCACCGTGCGGGCGCGATAGCGCGTGGCGAACGTCATCGCCATCAGCTGGCTCTTGTCGCCGAGCTCGGCGACGAACACCAGCGCTGCCGCGATGAACACTGCTTCCATGACAAAGGCTCCTCGTCCACCCGGACGAGGAGCCTTGGGATACGACGAGCCTCGACCGGGCTCGTGTATACGAATCCGGTCGAAAGTCTCGTCCGCCAGATTGCTCTGGCCCGCTGCACCGGAGACCGAGGTCTCAGTGTGTCGACACAGCGATTGGGGACTACTCCCTTTCGATGCCTCAAGCGTACCGGTGGTCCGCAGGAGGGTGTGCACGGGCATAGGATGGGTCCGCGAATGAGTCGGCCGGGCGGCCGCGGCGCCTTCGGGCGTCGAGGAAAGTCCGGACTCCGAAGAGCACGGTGGTGGCTAACAGCCACCCACGGCGACGTGCGGGACAGTGCCACAGAGAACAGACCGCCAGCGGCCACCTTCGGGTGGTGCGGGTAAGGGTGAAACGGTGAGGTAAGAGCTCACCAGCGCGGCGGGTGACCGTCGCGGCTAGGTAAACCCCACCGGGAGCAAGACCAAGTAGGCCCTTCGGGGCCGTGCCACAGGGCTGCTCGTCCGACGTGGCAGGTAGGTCGCACCGAGGTGTCCAGCAATGGGCATCCCAGATGGATGGCCGCCCCTGTTTCGACAGGACAGAATCCGGCTTACAGGCCGACTCATTCGCCCTCCCGTGCGCGCGAGCCCGCGGGCGCCGCTGGCGCGGATCGGGCACGATGAGCCCATGGCGTACTTCTACTGCTTGAAGCACAACACCGTCGAGGGCGACGAGGGGTGCAGGGCGTCCGATCGCCTTGGCCCCTACGAGTCGGAGGCGGAGGCCTCGCGTGCGCTGGAGACGGCGCACGAGAAGTCGAAGGCGTGGGACGAGGATCCGAACTGGAACGACGACGCTCCACCGTCCGGCTCACCTGAGTGACCCTTCCCGACCGGCTCGGCCGCGCGGGCTGGCCGATCGCCTGGGGCCTCCTCGCCCTGCCGCTGCTGTGGTGGGCCATCGGGCTGCTTGCCGATGGCTGGGTCCCGCACGGTGACACGGCCGTGGCGGCTGTGCGGATCCACGACGTCTTCGGGACGCACACGCCCCTGCTGGGCATGCCGTCGACCGGAGGGAAGATCGTCGAGGGTGCGCACGCCCATCACCCCGGCCCGATGCAGTTCCAGCTGCTCGCCCCGCTGTACGCGCTGAGCGGGTATGCGCCCTGGGCGCTGGTCGTCGGGTCGTTCCTGCTCGTCGCCGGACTCCTCGGCATCGCCCTCGCGGGGGCGGCCCGAGCCGCCGGTCGCCGCGGTTGGCTCACCGTCGCCGTCGTCCACGCCGTCATCATCGTGGGCTTCGGCGGAGCCCTGGTCACCCCGTGGAACCCGTGGGTGGCCGTGTTCGCGCTCGGCGCCTCGGTCTCGGCCGCCTGGGCCGTCCTCACCGGTCACGGACGCTGGTGGCCGGTCTTCGCCGTCGTCGTCTCGCTGGCGGCGCAGGCGCAGCTCGCGATCGCTCCGCTCGCCCTCGTCCTCGGGCTGGTCACGCTCGGTGCTTCGGTCGCCCTGTGGCGGCGCGGACGCCTCGAGATCACGCGACGGACGCTCGCTCTCACCGTCGTGCTGGGGGTCGCCTGCTGGGCCGCCCCGCTCGTGGAGGTGGCGCGGCACGAACCGGACAACCTCGACCTGCTGGCCCCCATCGCCGCGTCCGGGGGTGGACTGCTGCCCACCGTGCTGCTGGTCGGGGCTCTCGCCGGGGTCGTGTGGTGGACCCGTCGGCGACGCACCGGCCTGACCTCGGGACACCCGTCGAGCATCGTCACGTGGCTGTGGATCGGCACGCTGGTGCTGGTGGCCTCCACGACCCGCGC
>JBEVDF010000122.1:0-5573 GCA_040514145.1 Aeromicrobium sp. | reverse complement strand
CGCGACCTGATCGCCGAGGTGCGCCGGCGTTCGCCGCTCGCCCGGATCGTGGCCGTCGGGTACGGGACGCCGATCCCGTCGGTGGGCTGCGAGGCGTTGGGCACCGCGACCGAGTCCGACCTGCGGTACCTGCAGGACCTGGTGGACCGGTTGAGCGACACGCTGCGCCGCGTGGCCGCCGAGGAGGGCGTGTCGTTCGTCGAGATGCGCGACCTGGCGGGCTGGCAGGAGCACTCGGCCTGCGCCGCGCCGGACGCCCAGTGGATCCGCGGCCTCGACGACCACGGCGACGGCTTCCCGCTGCATCCCTCGGCGTTGGGCATGGCGGCGATGGCCGGGCACGTGCTCGAGACCATCAGCACACCGCAGGTCCAGCCCGAGGCGACCTCCGCGCCCATGGAGCCGGTGCCCGCGCCGACCACCAGCACGCGGCCGACCCCTTCCCCACAGGCTCCGGCAGCGAAGCCCGTGCCGACCTCGCGCCAGCGACTCGACGCGGCGGCCCGGACCCTGCGGCTGCGTGCCGTGTGCACCGGCTCGCGCGCCTCGCGACGGGTCACGCTGCGGATCTCGGGCGGCCACGGACTCGTCCGCCGGTCGACCTTCCGCCTCGGACGATCAGTGATCGACCAGGACTCGCGAGCGCCGTTCGCGGTGAAGCGTTCGGCCTCGGCCCTGAAGCGCTCGAAGTTCCGCGGCTCGGCGAGCGCCCGGGTGGTGCTGCGCCACGGCAAGGCGTCGCGCACGGTGACGCTCCGCGCCGGCCGTCCCGGCTGCCTGCGCTGACCCCGGGCCGCGCTCCACTCGTGGACGCGAACCCCGAGCCGCGCTCCACTTTTGGAAACGGATTCACCCCGGAACGCTCGATCCGCGTGAATCCGTTTCCAAAAGTGGAGCGGGGCGGGCTGGCGGGCGCGGGGTCAGGCTGCGCGGATAAGAGGCGCGGCGAACTGGGCGAGGGCCGGGGCCATCTGGATGCCGTAGCCCGCCTGGCCGACGTAGTGGAAGAAGCCCTCGGCCTTGGTGTCCCAGCGGGCGACGGGGTTGCCGTCGGGGGCGAAGGTGCGCAGGCCGGCCCAGGCGGTGCGCACGCTGCGCAGGCCGAGCGTCGTCACGGCGTTGACCGCCTCGATGGCGCGGGCGATCTCGAGTTCGTCGGGCTTCGGGTCGCCGGGCTCGTGGAGCGAGGCGTCCTGCGGCGAGCACAGCACCGCCCCACCCTCGGACTTGAAGTAGAAGCCGTCGTCGATGCCCGCCGTGAACGGCACGCCCTCGAGCGAGACCGTCGTGGGCGACTGGAAGATCGTCCGCCGCCGCGGCTCCAGGCGCAGCCGCTCGGCTCCGAACAGCGCCCCCACCACGTCGCCCCAGGCGCCGGAGGCGTTGACGACCACATCGGCGCGGAAGACGTCGCCCGCGGTCGTCGTGACGACCCACTCCGACCCGTCGCGCAGCGCCGACGCCACGCGCGCCGAGGTGGCGATCGTGCCGCCGCGGGCCCGAAAGGCCCGCGCGTACGCGTGGTGCAGGCCCATCACGTCGAGGTCGAGCGCGGTCTCGTCCCAGGCCGCCACCGCGATCTCACCGGGGCGCAGGATCGGGCAGAGTCGCTCCGCCTCGGCACCGTCGATGAGCTGCGCCTGGGTCTCCGCGGCCAGCCGGTGCACCTCCGCGTCGCGACCGTTGACGCCCAGCCACAGGCACGCCATCGGGGACGCGACCGGTCCGTCGACGTCGAAGGGCGGGTCGATCAGGTGGTCGCGGCTGGCGGTGGTGAGGTCGCGCACCATCGGCGGGCCGTAGCTGCCGATCCACGTGGCGGCGGAACGGCCCGTGGTGTGCACGGCCAGTGACTTCTCGGCCTCCAGCACGAGGACCTCGCGGTCGGCGGCCAGCTCGTAGGCGATGGCGACCCCGGAGATCCCACCACCGATGACGATGACGTCCATCGGCCCATCATGGCCGAGACCTCCGGGGACGGCCGGGGAAGCCTCAGGCCAGGGCGGGCTTCGCCGCGGGGAGGTCCGCCCGGCGCACCCAGATCATGTCCTCGTCGAGGTCGGTGTGCCGCGCGTCCCAGCTGTCGAGGAACCAGTTCTGGCGCACCTTCCACGGCGTGCGGGCTCCCGAGCGCGGCATCAGCTCGTCGGCGCGCGCGATGTAGCCCGAGGACAGGTCGAGCAGTCGCGCGTCGTGGCCGAAGTCGGCGTCGGGGTCGGGGATGCCGTAGGCATAGCCCTTCGCGTCGAGGTGGTTGAGGTAGTCGGCCACGTACTTCCACGTCAGGTCGGCCCGCAGGGTCCACGACGCGTTCGTGTAGCCCACGCACCACGCGAGGTTGGGCACGCCGCTGAACATCTGGCCCTTGTAGGTGTAGAGCTCGCGCGGGTCCACCTTGACGCCGTCGATGCTGACGTCGATCTGGCCCAGCGCCACGAGCTTGAGGCCGGTGGCGGTGACCACGATGTCCGCGTCGAGGTGCTCACCCGAGGCCAGGGCCACGCCCTTCGGGGTGAACTCTCTGATCACGTCGGTCACGATCGCGGCACTGCCCTCGCGCACCGCCTTGTAGAGGTCGCCGCCGGGGACGACGCACAGTCGCTGGTCCCACGGCTTGTACGGGGGCTTCAGGCTGGCGCGGTCGACGCCGGGCATCGACTTGCCCGTCAGACCGAGCAGGATCGAGCGCGAGATCCTCGGGAACGCGCGGCAGAACATGTAGAAGCCGACGGTCATCACCGCGTACCGCAGGCGCGCGACCTTGTGGACGAGGGCGGCGGGCAGCACCTTGCGGGCGAGGTTCGCCACGGGGTCGCTGCCCGGCTGGCTGAGCACGTAGGTGGGAGTGCGCTGCAGCATCGTCACCTTGGCGGCGTCCTTGGCCATCGACGGCAGCAGGGTGACCGCGGTGGCGCCCGAGCCGATCACGACGACCTCCTTGCCGGCGTGGTCGAGGTCCTCGGGCCAGAACTGCGGGTGCACGACCTCGCCCTCGAAGTCCTCCAGACCCGGGAAGTCGGGCGTGTAGCCCTCGTCGTAGCTGTAGTAGCCGCTGCACAGGTACAGGAACGAGGCGGTGAGCACCTCGGTGGAGCCGTCGGCGACCGTGCTGGTGACCGTCCAGGTGGCGTCGTCGCTCGACCACTCGGCCGTGGTGACGCGACGCCCGAACCGGATCCGGTCGGTGATCCCGTGCTTGGCGGCGGTGTTCTCGAGATAGCGGCGGATGTCGTCGCCGTCGGCGATGGCCTTGGGGTGCGTCCACGGCTCGAACGGGAAGCTGAGGGTGTACATGTCCGAATCGGAGCGCACACCGGGGTACCGGAAGAGGTCCCACGTGCCGCCGATCGCGTCGCGCTGCTCGAGGACGGCGTAGGTCCGGCTCGGAGCCCGCTCCTGGAGGCGGTACGCCGCGCCGATGCCCGACAGGCCGGCACCGACGATGAGGACGTCGACGTGTTCGGTCATTGCACACTCCTATGTGACATTGGTGGTGTCACATTAACAGCAGTTGTGGTCCACGTCACCATCGCGGGTCTCATGGTCTCTGACGCCGTGATCGGTGACCGTGGCCCGTCTAGGATCTGGACCATGACCGCCGTTGCCTCCGACGCTTCTGCGCCGGCCCCCGCCGATGACGACTCCCCCCGCTCCGACCGCGGGTTGGGCATCTTCCTGGTCATCTCCGGCGCGATCGCCCTCTGGTCGTCCCTGATCCTGACCTACGACAAGATCTCGCTGCTGAAGGCCGAGGCCTCGGGCACCGCGAAGGAGCTGGGCTGCGACCTCTCGGCGTTCGTCAGCTGCAGCAGCGTCGTCTCGTCCGAGCAGTCCGAGGCGTTCGGTTTCCCCAACACCTTCATGGGCATCGTGGGCTTCAGCGTCGTGGTGACCCTGGGCGTCCTGCTGGCCTCCGGAGTCACGTTCCCCCGCTGGATCTGGGGCGGCCTCGGACTCGGCACCCTCTTCGGCATCGGCTTCGTGACCTGGCTGCAGTACCAGGCGATCTGGGAGATCGGGAAGCTCTGCCCCTGGTGCATGGTGGTCTGGGCGATGATGATCCCGATGTTCGTCGCGGTCACCGCGCGCGTCACCGGCAGCCGGTTCCTCAAGAACTGGACCGTCCTGATCTCGGCCCTGTGGATCGTCGCGATCGTGGCCACCATCTGGTTCGAGTTCGGCGAGACCCTCTGGGCCTGAGCCCCTCCCCCGCGTCCATCGCGGCAACGACGAAGGCCCGGCTGGTGATCCAGCCGGGCCTTCGCCGGTCTCGCCGCTACTTCTTGGCGATCTTCACGTAGCCGGAGTACCGGTAGACGGTGGTGTACCCGGACTTGATGCCGGTGATCCGCACGCGGATCTTCTTTCCCCGGTACTGCTTGGGCACCCTGTAGCTCGACTTCGTCGCACGCGAGATCCTCTTCGAGCCCACGTACCACTGGTAGCGGTACGCGATCGGCGTGGGCCGCCACGAGGCCGAGGCGCGCAGCGTCCCCTTGTAGCGCGGCGTGCCGAAGACCCGCGGGGTGTTCGTCGCCAGGACGCCACGGGCCACCGCACGTGTCGCGGGGCTGGTGACCGTGATCGGCGCGTAGCCCGTGCGCTCACCGCGGACCTGCACCACGATCGACTTGCCCACGGCCGACGGCGGCACGGTGAACATCGTCGAGGTGCCCTCCTGGGCCACCCGTCCGCCCACGAGCCACGTGTAGCGGCGGGTCGCCGGCGAGACCGGGGTCCAGTCGCTGGCGGTGGCGGTGAGGCGCTGGCCCACGCGCACCGTGCCCGTCACGACGACCTTGCCGCCGGTGAAGGAGGCACCGGTGATCCGGACCGTCGGCGTCGTGAACGACTTCGGGGTGTAACCGGCCTTGATGCCCTTGACCACCGCGTGCACGTCCGAGCCGATCAGGCCCGAGGAGGGGGTGAACGTGGCGCGCGTCTGGCTGGGAATCTTGACGTTGTCGGCGAACCACTCGTACTCGAACTTGTCCGTGGCCGGAACCCACGTGCCCGGGACCGCCGTGAGGGGCTTGCCCTGGGTGCCGGTCCCCTCAATGGTGGGTGCCGGGGTCGACGTGAAGTCCAAGTTGGTGACCGCGACGGTCGGGGAGCTCTCGATGGTCATGTCATCGAAGTTCAGTCGACGGGCCGTGACCCGCACCTTGATGACCTTGCCGGCCTGGGCGGCCGTGACCCTGAAGGTCTCGCCCGTCTCGCCCGAGATCGGCAGGCTGTCCGCCCACCACTGGTAGGAGTACGAGTCGGGGCGAGGCGAGAAGCTGCCGCTCGTGGCGCTGAGTGTGTCGTTCACCTGGATGCTCGAGTGCGGCGAGGTGATCGTCGGCACCGCCGAGTTCGTGAAGACGCCGTCCTGGATGGGCAGCGTGGGCGACCACTGGGCCGACGCGGGGCTGGGGAACGACTCGGAGCGGAAGCCGTCCTTCTTCCCCGTCACGACCGCCATGAGGCAGCGGCCCTTCTCGTTCAGTGTCGGAGCGAAGGACTGACGGTCGGCATCGGGAATCGGCTCCCAGTGCGCCTGGAGTCCGTCATTGCAGTTGGACGACTCG